>JAGGZG010000120.1 GCA_021162125.1 Anaerolineae bacterium | reverse complement strand
GGGCAGGGGGATGGGGTGAGGGCGATGACTGGATTCCCGTCGGCTACCTCTGGGCGCGGACGATTCCCTGCCAGAACCCCGACTGCGGCGCGGAAATCCCGCTGATCAAGCAGTTCTGGCTGGCCAAAAAGAGCAACAAAAGGATCGCCTACCGCCCGGTAGTGGCTCGCGGATTAACACGGATGAACACGGATGAAAATGAAGAAGAAAAAATCCGTGAAAATCCGCGTTCATCCGTGAGCTCTTCTCCCCGCGTGGAGTTTGAGCTACTGCCGGATGCAGCTGCCATCGAGGCGGCCGGGTTTGACCCCGGCGAGGGCACGGTTTCCCGCGCCAACGCCCGCTGCCCGGTGTGCGGGCAAGTGACGAAAGCGGAGGACGTGCGCCGCCTGGCCCGCGAGGGCAAAATGGGCCAGCGGATGATCGCGGTGGTGCTGCACCACCCCAACCAGACGGGCAAGCGATACCGCCTGGCCACCGAGGATGACGTGCGCGTTTTCGAGCAGGCAGCGGCTTATCTGGAAGAGAAGCTGGTCAACTGGCCTTACTTGGAGAGTCCGCTACCGGAGGAGGAATTACCCCCCATTGGCACGCTGGGCTTTCGTATTCAACGCTACGGAATGACTCAATGGCAAGACCTCTTCAACGCCCGCCAAAAGCTAGCCCTGGTCACTTTCTTGGAGCGGATCAAGGGCAGCTACGAGCGCGTGCGGGCCGATTGTGAGAAGATTTTAGCTCACGGATGGACACGGATGAACACAGATGGAGAAAAAGAAATCCGTGTCAATCTGTGTGAATCCGTGAGCTTTACTGCCGGCGAACTGGCGCGGGCGGTGATGGGGTATTTGGCGATTATCTTGAACCGTTTAGCCGACAAGGATGCTACCCTTGTTGTCTGGAACAACGCTGGTGAGAAAGTAGAACACGTATTTGGTCGCCAGGCTTTGCCGATGACATGGGACTATGTTGAACTGAACGTGTTAAGTGGTGTCAACGGCGATTGGTCATCGAATCGTAACTGGGTTTTGCGCTACATCCAGGCGAACCCGGCTACCAACAGTACCGTCAGCTTTGCCCAAAACGCTTCGGCTACCGATCTGCCTTTTCCCGACAACCACTTCGAGGCCATCTTGACCGATCCGCCCTACTACGATAATGTGCCCTACGCCGCCCTCTCCGATTTCTTCTACGTCTGGCTGAAGCGGGCGGTGGGTGATCTCTTTCCCGACCTGTTTGCCACGCCGCTCGTGCCCAAGTCGGGCGAGGCCATCATGGAGCCCACCCGCCACGAGAGCGGCGAGGCGGCCAAAGCCTTTTTTGAGCGATTGCTTGGCAACTCGTTCTGCGAGATGCAGCGCGTCCTCAAACCGGGCGGCGTGGCAGTCATCGTGTATGCGCACAAGACAACGGAGGGCTGGGAGACGATGCTCAACGCGCTGGTGCAGGCCGGGCTGGTGGTCACCGGCTCCTGGCCTATGCACACTGAAAAGAAAGGTCGGCTGCGCGAGATTGCCTCCGCCGCGCTGGCCTCGTCCATCTACATGGTCTGCCGCAAGGTCGAGCGCGAGCCGCTCGGCTTCTGGAATGAGCTCCAACCGCGTATCAAAGAACGGGTCGAAGCCAAACTGGCCCAGTTCTGGCGGGAGGGCATTTCCGGCGGCGACTTTTTCATCTCCGCCATCGGCCCGGGCATGGAAGAATACTCCCGCTACCAGCGCGTGGAGAAGTACTCCGGCGAAGCGGTCGGCACCGGCGAACTGCTGCACTACATCCGCCAGGTGGCCACCGACTTCTTGGTGCATCGCCTGCTCGCCGGCGCCAGCACGGAAGCCATTGACAAAGAGGCCCAGTTCTACCTCACCTACCGCTGGACCTACCTGGACAACAAGGTCCCCTTCGACGACGCGCGCAAGATCGCCAGCGCTGAAGGGGTGGACCTGGAGCGATTGTGGGGCAAGGGAGGGTTCATCAAGAAACGCGGCGCGAACGTCGAAGTGCTGGGGCCGCACAAGCGGGGCGAGGTCAAAGAGGTGCACAACATGGTGGACGCCATGCACCGCGCCTGCCAACTGTGGGAGCGGGGCGAAAGGGCGGAATTGAACCGGCTCCTGGGTGAGACCGGCTACGGCCAGAGCGGGGCCTTCTGGCAGTTCTGCCAGGCCGTGGCCGAGTGCCTGTTGAACGGCAGCAAAGAGAAACAATTGCTGGAGGGGCTGCTCATCGGCAAAGATAGCTACATGCGCGAGAGTGCCGAGATCGCGGAAGCAGCGGAAAAGCCGGAGCAAGCTCGACTGTTTTAAAGGTGTCCAAGTAAAGGTGCCCGTCACTTTGGAAGTGACGGGCACCTCCGGGTACCTCTGAGTATCTTGGGAGGTATTTGAATGGGAGACACTGAGAGAACACACGACTTCAACGTCGGCGATTCGGTGGTGGTCAAGCCAGGAATCATGGATCCCGACTTCGGCGTTGAGATCGGCGGATGGCAAGGCCGGGTCTCAGAAGGACTGTGTATCGAGGGTATGGTCTTGATTCGTTGGGACAGCGAGACGTTGCAAAACATGCCCGATTCTATGATCGAGCAATGTGAAGTGAAGAACAAGGTCTGGATTGGACCGAAATGGTCCTCGAAGCGCGAGATGTCGAGTTGACCAACCCCCGGGACACGGAGGAAGACGTTGTCCAGACCATCAAGAAGCTTTCCAAAAAGCATACCTGGAGTTTCCTGGGCGAAGAGGGCAGGCGTATCGGAAAAATCCTGGCCGGTGTGGACAGGCACGACGAAATGGCAGCCCTGGCTGCCTGGGAGGATCATCTGACAAAGAGCCTGGTTTTTCCATTCGAGGCGGAAATCTCAGAATACCAGGAAAGAGGCCCCCTACAGGCGGGAGATCGCGTGGCCGTGAAAGGCATCTCTGGAGTGGATGATCTCTATGGCATCATCGTTCGCCTGAGGTACGGCCGCAGGCGGTATGACTTTCCCCTCTGCGATCTGAAGGTCACCGACGAGCGCTCGCCGAACTATCAACTCGTGATGGATTACGCGGTGTGGTTCGCCAACCGTTAGCCAGAACCACTTGGAATTGAGGAACAATGTCGAAAAAGAAACGCCGTCGCAGGCGTAAAACCATCAAGCTGCCCTCCCGCAGGTCTATGCCCCAACGGCTTATATCCGGGCTGAACGAGGCCGATGCGGCCATGCGCCGCAAGCGTTGGGACCAGGCCCGCGAGATACTCGAAGAACTCGACCGGCGCTATCCCAACCGGATTGAGGTGCTCTCCGCTCTGGTCAACGTCTACCATGAACTCCGCGACACCGGACGCTATCAGGTCGCTTGCGAGCAGTTGCTGAGGCTGACACCGCGCGACCCCGACATCACGCTGATGTTGGCCGGAGCCTACCTGACCAATATGCGCCCGATGTTGGCCCTGCGCACCTTCTATCGTTTCCTCGACCGCTGGCCCGACCACGAGCGAGCTGGCGAGGCCCGCGAAATGGTAGCCGAGATAGAAGCAGGAGTGGATGATCTCCTGGCCGACCTGGGATTGCCCGGCGAAGATGGCCTCGAACTGGCTACGCTGCACGAAGAAGTGCAATCGCTGTTGGAGCAGGGCAAATATGCGCAGGCGCGCAAGGTCGCGGAGCAATTGCTGCGCCGCTATCCCGATTTCGCGCCGGCCATCAACAACATTAGCCTGACCTATCTGGCCGAGGGCCGATTGGATCAGGCCATCGCCACCGCGCAGCGCGTGCTCGCCTTCGCTCCTGACAACATTCACGCTTTGTCCAATCTCACCCGCTACCTCTGCATAAGCGGCCGTGTAGACGAGGCAGAGCAGCAGGCTGAGCGGCTCAAGGCGGTCGAGTCGGACGCGACAGACGTATGGCTCAAGAAGGCCGAGGCGCTGAGCTATGTGGGGGATGACCAGGGCGTGCTGGATGTCTTCAGCGCCGCCGAACGGGCCGGTCACCTCGAGCCCCCCTTCGTCAACCCCATCCTCTACCACCTGGCGGCCGTCGCCGCCATGCGGCTGGGACAAGAAAACCGGGCCCGCCGGTATTGGAAGCGGGCGCTCAAACTCTCGCCCGGACTGGAAGTGGCGCGGGCCAACCTATCCGACCTGCGCAAACCCGTCGGCGAGCGACATGCCCCCTGGCCTTTCAGCTTCCCCAACTGGGTGACCCAGAAGGCGATTGCCGATCTGGGCCGGTATCTCGAACCGGCATTCCAACGGGGTGAAGAAGAAGCCGTTACCCGGGCGACCCGGCGCTATCTGCGCCAGCATCCTGAGATCGCAAGCCTGGTGCCCCTCTTGCTCGACCGGGGCGATCCAATGGGCCGTGAGTTCGCCCTGCACATCGCCCGTGCGGCAGGGACGCCCGAAATGCAGGCCGCGTTACGGGACTTTGCTCTCAGCCAACGCGGCCCCGACGGGATGCGCAACGAGGCAGCCCGCATAGCCTCCGAAGCCGGACTGCTGCCCTCGGGGCCAGTACGCCTGTGGATGCAGGGCGAATGGCGCGAGATTCTATTGATGACCTTTGAATTACATGAAGAGCCCGATCCAGAGCGTGACCCGCAAGTGGAACAGTGGTTGACCGAGGCGACGTTGGCCTTACATCGTCGCGATGCGGACGAGGCCGAGCGTCTGCTCAAACAAGCGCTGGAGATTGAGCCCGACGTTCCCGCTCTGTTGAACAACCTGGCCGCTGCTTATGAAATGCAGGGTCGTCGGCAGGAGGCCGAGGTTATCATACGCCGGTTGCACGAGCAGTACCCCGATTACGTGTTCGCCCGCACCGGTATGGCCCAATTGTGTATTAGCAGGGGCGAGATAGACGAAGCCGAGGCGTTGCTGAAGCCACTGCGCACCCGACGACGCTTTCACTTCAGCGAGTTTGCCGCTTTCTGCGTAGCGCATATTCAACTGTTCATGGCGCAGGACAACCTCGACGCCGCCCGCTCGTGGCTTGACATGTGGGCGAGCGCCGACCCGGACCATTACGCCATCGCCGAGTGGCGACGACGGTTGGCCAAACCAAAGCGGCGATGGGGACCCTTCGGCTGGCGCATCTGAGCAGAGGCGTGTAACCCAATGTCACTAACTTTTTGGTTTGGGTAGAAGCTCAACCGCTGGAAGGGCTGCTCATCGGCAGTAAAGCTCACGGATTCACACAGATTGACACGGATTTTTTCTTCTTTACCTATGTTCATCCGTGTCCATCCGTGAGCCAATTATCCCCAAACCCCTGAGCAAAAAGGGAGGGTAAGATGAAACACGGAGAAATAACAGAACAGATCATCAAAGCCTTTTACACCGTCTACAACACACTCGGCTATGGCTTCCTTGAAAAGGTGTACGAGAACGCGATGGTCATTGAACTGCGCAGGATGGGGCTGCATGTCGTCTGCCAACAGCCGATCAGCGTGTACTATGCTGGTCAGATTGTGGGCGAATACCTTGCCGATATGCTGGTCGAGAATTGCGTAATCGTGGAACTAAAAGCTGTGCGTACATTACTCAAGGAGCATGAGGCGCAATTGCTCAATTACCTCAATGCTACATCTTACGAAGTGGGTCTACTGCTCAATTTCGGCCCCACCCCGCAAATCAAGCGCAAAGTTTTTGACAACGACCGGAAAAAGTACCGCTCGCGGATGAACACAGATGCCACGGATTAAAGGCCCAAAAACCGTGTCCATCCGTGTAATCCATGAGCCATCATACAGAAAATAAAAAATCCGCGTTCATCTGTGAAAATCCGTGAGCTATCATGCATGAGGGAAGAGAAGCCAATGAAAAACTGGTTTGACATCATCCAACCTCACGAGGACATCCGAAAGGGCGATTTCGACGAAGCGGTTTTTGCCGCCGACTTAGGCGACGTCGTGGACGGCACTGCCCCGCCCGATTACAGCGACCCTTACCTCTTCTTCACCAAGACCTACCTCACCGAGGGACTGAAGCATCTGTTGGCCCGGGTGCATGGCAAGCTGACGGCGGGCAAAGGGCAGTCGGTCATCGAGATCCAGACCCCCTTTGGCGGTGGTAAGACCCACTCGCTGGTGACCATCTATCACTACCTCAAGAACGGTGAAAAGGTGCGCGCCCTGCTGCCCGAAAACCTCCCGGTCGCCACCCTGCGGGAGGGTGGGAAAGCGCCCAAAATGAGCGTCATCGTGGGCACGCACCACAACCCAGTCGAGGGACGCGAGAGCGACGGCATCACCCGCCGCACATTCTGGGGCGAGGTCGGCTACCAGTTGGCCGGCCGGAAGGGCTACCAATTCTTTGCCCAGAATGACCAGCGCCGGGTCGCGCCGGGCAAGACCAAACTCAGGGAATTCCTGGCCGCCCAGCAGCCTTTCATCCTGCTCTTTGACGAGATACTGGAGTACATCAACCGCGCCGCCGGCGTGGCCTACGAGGACACCACCCTGGCCAGCCAGACCTTTGCCTTCTTCCAGGAGCTGACCGAGACCGTCGCTGCCTTGTCCCAGGGCATGATGGTCGTCACCCTGCCTTCCAGTTTCCTGGAGGACTATGGCCGGCGCAAGGAAGAATCGCTGGCCCGGCTCAACAAGATATTTGGCCGGGTGGAAAACATTGAGACGCCAGTCAAAGGTGAAGAGGTCTACGCCATCGTCCGTCGTCGCCTGTTCGAAGACGACGTGGACGAGACTGCGCGCCAGGCGGTGATCCACGACTATTTCAAACTCTACCAGGGCTACCGCGACGACCTGCCGCCAAAGGCCCGCGAACTCGACTTCAAGCGTAAAATGGAGCTGGCCTACCCTTTCCACCCCGACGTCATTGACATCCTCTACGAAAAATGGAGTACTTTCTCGTCGTTCCAGCGCACGCGCGGCGTGTTGCGTTTGCTGGCCAACGTGGTCGAGGACCTCTACCAGCGCGAGGTCAACATTGACCTGATCCTGCCGGGGGACATCAACCTGGCCCGGCCGGCGGTGCGCCAGGAATTCCTCAAGCACATCGGCATGGAGTACGAGGGCGTCATCGGCTCCGACATCGCCGGTCACGAGGCCAAATCGCAGGTGATGGATCGCCAGAACCGCCCCTGGAAGCACCTGGCCGAGCGGATCGCCACCGCTATCTTTTTCCACTCCTTCAGTGCCGGCGATTCGGAGAAGGGAATCGGCCTGCCCTACATCAAGCTGGCCGTGCTGCGCAGCGACACCATGCCCGCCCTGGTGACGGAGGTGCTGCAACGGCTGTCCAACGCGCTATGGTATCTCAACAGCCGCGCCGACGTCTACTACTTCTCCAGGATCCCCAACCTCAACCGCATGATCCTGGACAAGAAAGAACTGTTCAATGAGGCCTACGAGGAGAGGCTGCGCGAGATCGTGCGCGGCGAGATTGGCTCCAAGTTCACCTCTTACCTGTGGCCCGATAGCGGCGACGGCATCCCCGACAACCGCTCGCTCAAGCTGGTGATCCTGCATCCTGAGGACTCGGGCGCGGAGATTCCAGCGTGGATCGAACGGCGGGGCGAGACCTTTCGCGTCTACAAGAACACCCTCTTCTTCGCCCTGCCCGACACAGCCGCTTTCGCCAAGCTCAAAGAAGACGTCAAGACCTACATGGCCCTGGAGGAGATCAAGGGGGAGATTGAATCCGGCGAGAACCCCACGCTGGAGGTCAAGCTGCCCGAGGTCCAACGCCGGATGCACAACATCTCCCGTGACTTTTCTTTCAACGTGCGGCGCATGTACCATACCCTGCAGGTCGGTGAGCGGCGCATTGACCTGGGTCAACCGGTGGCCGGCAACGAGACGCTGAGCAATTGGTACTGGCGCGAACTGGAGGAGAGGGAAGAGATCGCCACCCGGCTGCACTACCGTATGCTGGTCAACAAGTTCATGGTTGGCAACGAGACTCTGGCCACCCAGACCGTGCTGGACCAGTTCTACAAAGACCCCGGCTTGCCTGCCCCGGCCTCGGCGGACGTCGTCGCCCGGGCAATCCAACTGGGCGTCCAGGAGGGCGCTTTTGGCTTGGCCCCGGTGGAGGCAGGTGCAGTTGACCCCGATGCTCTACGCTTCAAGACAGAGCTCCCTCTGAATGCCATCTCCTTCGACGAAGGCTTTGTCCTGGTCGAGCGCGGTCACGCCGAGGCTCTGCTGGCGAAACTGAAAGCGGAAGAAGAGAAACCCCCGCCGGAGGATATGGGAGGAGACACAATCACCGTCATAGACACCCAAGTTGGTGACGAGACCGGCGTGGGTGGGGAAGGGGTGTCACCGACACCTCGCTACCAGAGCGTTCGCCTGGTCATCGCCGGCATTCCGGCCAGCCGCATCGCCGATGTCAATCGCGGCATCCTCATGCCCCTCATCCGGGCAGTGGGCGATTTCACCTTCACCCTGGAAGTGCAGGTCTCGGACGAGGAAGGCATCTCGCAGACGACGCTGGAGAACACCATCAAGGAGACCATCCGCCAGATCGGAGCGCGGATTGTGGATGAGAGGTTGGAGTGAAAAGGGAGCCCTATAACGCCCAAAAGGTGTTCCGGGGTTCTGTATCCGTGCCTGCCCCAGAGCAGGCACTAGTGGACTTGAGAGCTGACATGATGGATGAAAAGCATCGTTGTCTTGAGGTGGTCCCAGCGCTGGCACCATCTGACGATCTGCCTCACAGGACACTGCGGTAGGCACAGCAACAGCAGCAGGCTGTGACCGACCCGCATCCGGCGAATGCCGAGGAATTGGCCGCCATCGCCACCGAGACTGGCGCCGACGTACTGCGTGGGGCTTTGCGATATCCGAACAAGAGCGGCGGCTGGCAACTGGGCGACGTAGACCTGAGTGGGCACCTGGAGAAGTACCGCGACCGTGAGGTGGTGGTGATCATTGCTTTGATAGGCAAGGCCGGGAAGCCACAGGTGGTGTGCGGTATTTGCGGTTTCGCTCTTGACGAGATGGGCGAGTGCCCCCGGTGCAGGTTGATGGTCAAGAAGGCTGCCAGGGACATCGAACGGCAGCAGGAAGCGAATGAACCACTAGACTCTCGAAAGCTTCGTCGGGCAGTCTGCCGGGGTTGCCTGCCTCTTCCTGTCCCCCACAACTACCTTCGACTGGGCCATGTAAATCTGATTTCGCGGGTCCACGTTGTGAAGGACCATTGCTGTGCCGTGCCCGACCAGCGCCGTCCCGGCGACGAGTTCCCCACCCCCCACTACCACCACGGGCGGGGCTGCCGTTGATCCACCAACCGTCAGTCCTCCACCGAATATCAGGTTCCCACCGGACCACATCTCAAGCAGCCCGACGAGTGTACTGCCCAGTCGCCCACCCAGCCTGCCCCACTGGAAAGCAATCGGTTGGACTTCCAGCCAGTAGCTGCCGGGCGGAGCGTCCTGGGGAACGAGGGTCATATCCAGTGAGAACTGGGTCACGACCCCGGAGATGAACGCCGACCCGTGGTACAGCCAGTCCGTGATGCCCCCTTGCAATCCTGCGGAGTCCACGTGTCCCAGCGGATTGTTGGTGACGTAGACGTACAGGTTCAGGGTCTGTGGTTCACGGACATATCCGGGGAATGGGTCCTTGCCGATGAACCTCCCCGTCCTCGGATCATAGTACCGCGCCCGCAGGAACACCAACCCCGTACTGGCGTCTTCCTGCTCACCCGTGTAACCGTAGGCACTGGCGGCGCTGCCCTCGTACCACAGCAGGACGCCAAAGGGCGTATACCCCTGCGCCGCCATCACCTGCCCCGCACCATCGGTCAGTTGGCGTACACTTCCCAGCCCGTCGTTCAGGTGCCAGGCCCAGGCGGTGTCCTCCTCGGCTAATAGACCGTGGCCGTAGAGGTACACCGTTGCCTCGCCGCCGGTGGTCTCTACCAGCACCTGCACCAGGCCCATGGCGGTGTCCAGCGTGTAGCGGGTCTCGGTGCCGTTCACCGTCTTGGACACGCGGTGGCCGTCACCGTTGTATGCGAACTCGGTTGTCAAGGTGCCGCTCACTACCTGCACGAGCCGGTTGGCGTAATCGTACTGGAACGTGCGCGTGCCGTCGCTGAGCAGGTTGCCGTTGTTGTCCCAAGTATACGGCACACCATCCACACTTGTCAAGCGACTCGCGCTGGAGATTACCCCTATCTCACCGCCGAGACGCTGAGGACGCAGAGGAAAAGAAAATGGCCGGTTCAACTCCGCGTTCTCTGCGTCCCTGCAGTGCGTGAATGCTCGCCCAGAAAGTCCCTATCCACTTATGTGTAATATCCAGCATAAGCCTCTTGCACCTTCTGCCAAAATGGTATATACTGGTAGCTCAAGCCCGCTAGAGCAAACTGAGCCTCTGGGGATGCAAATTTACAAAGCTCCTGCTCGTTGAGCCCTGGAGCTTTTTATGTGTGAGGAAATGTGAAGCTACCTACTGTGGTTGACGAGTTGCGGGCCCACCTGAAGGCGCACTTATGGACGTTCGGAAGCGGGGCCCCATCACTCCCCGCGAGCGGGTGAAGGGGGCCCTTCGCCACCAGGAATCGGACCGGGTGCCCTTCGATTTCTGGGCGGTGCCGGAGGTATGTGCCGCCTTGCGCCAGCGCCTGGGCGTGGAGACCGACGAGGAGGTACTGTGCCTGTTGGGGGTGGACTGTCGCCTGGTGGCCCCGGACTACGTTGGCCCCGCGCCACGGGTGCAGCCCGACGGCACCTACTTCGACGCCTGGGGCACTCACCGCCGCAAGGTGTCCAATTCGTTCGGCAGCATTTACGACGAGTATGCCAGTTTCCCTTTGGCCGGGGCACAGACCGCGGCCGAGGTCGAGACCTGGGATGGCTGAGCCAGACCTGAGCATTGGGACGCGAGCACCCTCAAAGACAAAATTCTGGCCCTCAACCACGAGACCGAATACCACGTCCGTTACGAGGTGGCGGCATTTTCGAGTGGTCGTGGGGCCTGTACGGGCTTGACCGTTTCCTGATGGACCTCATCCTCAAGCCCGGGGTGCCGTGTGCCATCATGGACTGTTTTACAGATCTGTACATCGCTAACGTGACGTGCGTGTTGGAGGCGTCCGACGGACTGATAGACATGGCCTACACCTACGATGACGTGGGTATCCAGAACGGGCTGTTGAGGTCGGAGGATATGTGGCGGAAGTTCATCCTGCCTGTTTGACCTGAAGATAAGCAGTGCCCGGCAATTTTGCCAGATGGACAAAAGTGGATATAATAGAGCCCGTGAGTCGTGGGTGATAATCGAGGAGGGCGGGACGATGGACATTCACTTCTTCGGCAATCTGGCGGCTATTCTACTCATCATTGAAGCTTTTGCCGTTTTCCTGGTGTTGTTGACCATGCTGGTGTATGCCATCCGGGGTATGCGCTGGCTGGATGTGAACGTTCGCCTACCGCTGAGAATCATCCAGGAGAAGACCGCTCAGGCAGCAGCGGTGAGTAAGCGGGTGGCGGATGCCATTGCTGCGCCGGTGATTGCGGGTGTGGCCGTTGGCGCAGGAGCCCGTAGCGCGGCGCGCAAAAGTGTGGCCATGCTCAAAGGGAGGGAAGAATGAGCACGCGAACCAAGATATTCGTCGTTGGCGGTTTGGCGGGGACGTTGCTTGGCCTGTTGGCCGCCTGGCTCTACGTTCGTGAGGCGGAATCGGCGGGCGTGAACCTGGACGTGGAGTCCGGCGCTGAGGTCATCTCCATCACCCCGCGCACCGGCCTGCAAGTGGGCCTGGGTGTGCTGGGTGTCCTGCGCCAGGTAGCCAACCTGGGACGACCAAGAGCATAGCGATCATCCCATTCAGCATGTGACATGGGAAGTGGAGAGGAGCGCAGCAAGGTTCTACTTTACCTGCCAATGAGCCGTGAAACGTGGCTCTCACGTATCACGTTTTTCGTTTCACGTCCTGGATCAAAAGTGCACATCGGGTCTGGCTCTGTTTTCACTGAACCAGATTGCACTGAATATAATTGGCGTCGTGCGGCGCGTCTACGCCGCTGTTTAATCACCTGTGCGGTTCTCATGAACGTTGGCAAGGAGGCAAAGCGTGTATGAGATTCTGGAGAAAGAGGCTTTCTCTGACGTCACAAAACTGATGGTCGTTTCCGCCCCGGACGTGGCACACAAGGCCAAAGCTGGTCAGTTCATCGTCATCCGCGTCGTGAAAGAGGGAGAGCGCATCCCCCTGACCATCGCCGATTTCGACCGGGAGCGGGGAACCATCACAATGGTGTTCCAGGAGGTGGGCAAGTCCACCATGCACCTGGGTAGCCTGCAACCAGGGGATGCGCTGGCCAGCCTGACCGGCCCATTGGGTCGGCCGACCGAGATCGAAAATTACGGCACGGTGATCTGCGTGGGAGGTGGGGTGGGCATTGCGCCGGTTTACCCCATCGCCCGCGAGCTACGGGCAGCCGGCAATCACATCATCTCCATC
Source organism: Anaerolineae bacterium (assembly GCA_021162125.1). GTDB lineage: Bacteria > Chloroflexota > Anaerolineae > JACIWR01 > JACIWR01 > JACIWR01. Next base: position 2,311 of record JAGGZG010000120.1, on the reverse strand, counting down.
ATCGGTGCACGCACCAAAGACCTGCTCTTCTGGGAGGATAAGATGCGCGCTGTGAGCGATGAGCTCATCGTTTGCACCGACGATGGCACTTACGGGCGCAAGGCTCTGGTGACGGTGCCCCTCAAAGAGTTGCTGGAGGAGCGAGACGATGTGGCCCACATTTGGGCCATCGGCCCGGCAATCATGATGAAATTCTGTAGCCTGACTACCAAACCTTTCGGCGTGACCACCATTGTCAGTCTCAACTCCATCATGGTGGACGGCACGGGAATGTGTGGCTCCTGCCGAGTGGAGGTTGGCGGGCAGACCAAATTCGTCTGCGTGGACGGTCCGGAATTCGATGGGCACCAGGTGGATTGGGACCTGCTCCTGGCGCGGCAGCGCATCTACCTGCCCGAAGAGAAGCTGGCTAAAGAGAGATTCCTGGCCGAGCGCCATGCTTGTATGAAAGGGTAAAAAGATAAGGTGCGTCGCACCTTACAATCGCGTTTTCTTTGAAGGAGATAAACATGTCGGAGCCAGCCAAGGAACTGACGAAAAAAGAGCGCATGGCTATCCCCCGCCACGAGATGCCCCGCCAGGAGCCGCTGGAGCGCCGGAAGAATTTCTTCGAGGTCGCCCTGGGCTATAGCGCGGAACTAGCCCGCCAGGAAGCGGAGCGTTGTCTGCAATGCAAAAAGCCCCCATGTGTTGAGGGATGCCCGGTGGAAGTGCGCATCCCGGAGTTCATCCTGGCCTTGCGCAACGGAGACATGCCCGGTGCAGTGCGGGCCCTAAAAAGCAAGAACAACCTGCCGGCTATCTGTGGCCGGGTGTGCCCCCAGGAGACTCAATGTGAGATCAAATGTGTCCTGGGCAAGAAGGGCCAGCCGGTGGCTATTGGCCGCCTGGAGCGTTACGTCGCCGACTGGGAACTGGGCCAGGGCGTTACCCCGCCCGAGCTTCCACCGCCTACGGGCAAGAGAATAGCCGTGATCGGCGCGGGGCCGGCGGGTCTCACCTGCGCCGCCGACCTGGCACGCATGGGCCACGCGGTGACCATTTTCGAGGCCCTGCATGCCCCCGGCGGGGTGCTGATGTACGGCATCCCGGAGTTCCGTCTGCCCAAGGATATTGTCCTCGCCGAGGTGAATTACGTGAAAAGCCTGGGCGTGGATCTGCGCCTGAACGCCGTGATCGGCAAGCTGTTCACCATTGATGAGCTGTTGAACGAGCAAGGGTACGATGCCGTGTTCCTGGGCACTGGCGCTGGTCTGCCTATATTCATGAACATCCCTGGCGAGAACTACAACGGTGTCTATTCTGCCAACGAGTTCCTCACCCGTGTTAACCTGATGAAGGGTTACCTATTCCCGGAGTGGGATACTCCGGTCAAGGTGGGTAAGAAGGTGGCCGTCATTGGAGCGGGGAACGTGGCGATGGACTCCGCCCGCTGTGCCCTGCGCCTGGGCACGATACGCGCCCTGGAAGAGGGCAGCGAACCGCCGGAGGTGCACATCGTCTACCGCCGCTCGCGCGTGGAGATGCCTGCCCGCGCCGAGGAAGTGGAAAACGCCGAGGCGGAGGGGGTGATCTTCGACCTGCTCACCAACCCGGTGGAGATTTACGGGCAAGATGGCTGGGTGTCCGGTATGCGCTGCATTCGCATGGAACTGGGCGAGCCGGATGCCAGCGGCCGGCGGCGACCAATACCTATCCCCGGCTCAGAGTTTGACATGGATGTGGATACGGTGATCATGGCCCTGGGCACCCGTCCCAACCCGCTGGTCTTCACCAAATCCGGCGGGCTGGAGCGCACCCGCTGGGGCACAGTGGTCGCCGACGAGCAGACGGGCAAAACCACCAAAGATCGCGTGTGGGCTGGCGGGGACATCGTCACCGGCGCAGCGACGGTGATCAGTGCGATGGGGGCGGGTAAACGCGCCGCCGCCGACATTGACCGCTTCCTGCGAGGCGAATAGCACGGGCAACGATGCACTCGACCAGACTGCGGGGCTCTTCCTTAACCGGGAGAGCCCCGTTCTCGTTAAGAATTCTCATCCGGTGGTCCCCCTGTAGAGTGTCGGTGACGTGTCTCGCCCGAACGTTCACGTTCGGGCTACGAGATGCAAGGCCCTCCGGGCCTCTGGAGCCCCCGGAGGGGGCTTCCCACCTCGTAGTCGGGCGGTTTAGCGCCCGGCGGGGCTTTTGGGGCGAGTTTGCACCCTGTAGGGGCGACCGGCCGGTCGCCCCACGGGCATCAAGTTAAGCCAGCAGCTTGGGGAAAACCCTCCCAAAAGCTCGCGGCCGGCCTCGCCTGGGGCTCAAAGCC
>JAGGZG010000067.1 GCA_021162125.1 Anaerolineae bacterium | reverse complement strand
TCAACGACCGGCGGCTGGTGCACTTCTCCTACGAGCGTTACATCGAGAACCAGTTGCGGGCGCGGTATCCGTTCACCGGCACACCGCTGCGCTTGACTTTTCGCAATCGGGGGAAGAAGTAGGGCGGACATCCTTGTCCGCCGTCAGACTGAAACAAAGAGGGCTGGGATTGCCTCCCAGCCCTCTTTTGGTTGCCTCATTTTGCGCCGCTCACCGGCGCTCCACAGCGCTCACAGAACTTGGCCTGCGGGCGCAAGACCTGGCCGCATTGGGGGCAGGTAAGCTGCAAGGGTTTCCCGCACCGGTCACAGAACTTCGCCCCCGGGCGCAAGAGATGGCCGCAGTGAGGGCAACGGGGAGACAGAAGAACCTGCGACCGAGCTGGGCGAGATGGAGCCACGTAGCGTTTCCAATCAGCTTTCACCTCCGAGGCCAGCGTGGATAATGCGTCTTTGGCCGTATCCACCCCCTTCTCCAGTATTTCCTCCCCTTTTTCACGCCCCTCCTGCACCACTCTGTTGGCAATGCGCTTTTGTACCGCCGCCTGTCCCCGCAGGGCACTGGCCAGCGCCCGGCGCTGTATTTTCTTCCTGGCCAGGAGCACAGCGACGATGAGAATCAGGCAAATAGCCAGGGGAATCAGAACGGAGGGGGGCGTCGTTGCCGGGAAGCCCATCCGCCAGGCCTGATAGCCCAGCGCCAGGGCGATCAGAGCCAGAACAACTGCGATAATGGCGGTCAGGTTTCGCAACAGAAAACTGATCACCCTCCAACTGCTTCGCAGGAGGGATAATCGTGTTGTCAGACCGCGTCTGTTCATCCGAATCTCTCCGAGTACAACCGAAGGTGACCGGCACTTGTCAAGTGCCGGTCACCTTTTCCACCTTTGCACCGCAATTATCGCAGAATTTGGCCCCGGGGCGAAGAGTCGCGCCGCATTGGGGACAGGTCAACTGCAAAGGTGCCCCACAGTTGTCGCAGAACTTAGCCCCCTCCCTCACAGTCTGTCCACAGGACGGACACTTGAGGCCAGAGGGAGCAGTGGCCGGGGCAGGTGCTTCCCTGGCCGGCGCGGGGGCAGGAGCTGGAGTGATAACGGGCACCTTGCCTGTGGCGACGTACTGGTCAATCAATTGGAAGACCTGATTGGGGAGCTGTTTTTGCTTCCAGGCCCCATAAGCGGCGGGGATGAGGGCCGGCCAGAAGAGAAGAACTCCCACTGCTCCCACTGCCGCTTTGTCCACCCATTTGGCGGCTCCCATCTGCACCACCAGGTTCTCACCCTGGGGGGTCATCGTCACGTTGAGGGCCGAGGACATGCCCAGAATCGAGCGCCAGGCCTCCGGCTGACGGGCCTGCACTACCAGGCCACCGCCCGGCGCCTCCAGAATCTGGGTTTCAAATTTCTGATTCTGGAACCAATCGGAAACCACGCTCGCCAGCTCCCGAAGGTCTACGCCGGGAGCGTGATACATCCTCTGTTCAGCCATCTAGCTCCTCCCTTCTTCGGCAGTCAAACGGACCAGTCTCTCCATACCCAGCAGCACGGCCCACTCGTAGAAAATCTTGGTGAGCTCTTCGTGCAGTTCATCGCTCAGCTTTGGCTCCAGGGCGCGCAGCATCTCAGTCACTCGTTCTGCTTGCTGCTTTACCTCTTCCGGTTCGACCACCCCGTCGGCCAGAGCTGCTTGCCAACTCTCCATCTGCTCCATATATTTGGAGAACATCATCTCGTTCGATTCTTCATCGAACCAACTTGCCCTGGACATAGATACCTCCTTGCGTAATTGTGAGTTCTCTCGGAAAGTGATCGTTGTGGGACACTACAGCGAATTCGGAGTAAAACGAATGGCCGGGTGAGAGAGAAATTCGTGCTGAACCCGCTTCGACTTCAAGAATAGCATAATCCAGACCTCGTGTCAAGTTTCACCAGGCTGGCATCAGCTAACGGGCCACGGGCCCGTTCTACGGCGATGGTGGATCAACAGCCCCGCGCACCCGTCCCAACATGGACCACGGCCCGCTCCAGGTGATCTCCACCAGGGCTAATTTGCCCCGCCAATCGGCGTCGTCTGTGAAGAAGACCAGCTTATTCGTCCGCGTCCGCCCCCGCCACTTTCCCCGATGCAAATCCTCAACCAGTACTTCTACCGTTTGCCCCAGGAACCGGGCGTTGATCTCGCCGGCGATGCGCTTCTGAAGGTCATCCACGGCCTGGCGGCGACGTTCCTTCTCGGCGGGTGGCACGTCGTCCGGCCAGCGGGCGGCGGGCGTGCCGGGCCGGGGCGAGTAGGCGGCGACGTGCACCATGTCGAAGCGCAGTTCCTCCAGCAGACGATAGGTGTTCTGGAACTGGGCCTCGCTCTCACCGCAGAAGCCGACGATGACGTCGGTGGCCAGGCCCGTGCCGGGGAGGGCAGCACGGATACGAGCCACCAGGTCACGGTACTCGGCCACGGTGTAACGGCGGGCCATGCGCCGCAGCACGTCGTCGTCGCCGGATTGCACCGGTAGCTCAATGTGCTCGCAGACTTTGGGCAAAGCAGCCACAGTCTCGATCAGCCGGCCGGTCATGTCCGCCGGATGCGAGGTAAGGAAGCGGATGCGCCACAGGCCCTCAACCCGGTGCACGGCGTAGAGTACGTCGGCTAGATCGGGACGGTCGGGTAGATCAGTCCCGTATGCATCCACGTTCTGGCCCAGCAAGGTCACCTCCCGCGCGCCCCGGCCAACTAATTCTCGCACCTCCGCCACGATCTCGTCGATGGGCCGGCTGCGCTGGGGCCCCCGCCGCAGGCGGACGATGCAGTAGGTGCAGCGATGGTCGCAGCCGGTGCTGACGGGCACGTAGGCGGCGACGGGTTGCTGGGTGCTGGGTGCTGGGTGCTCGTTGCTGGCGGCTCGTCGCCTGGCGAGCGCGAGAATGGCATCCACGTCCGATGGCGCGGCGAAGATGTCCACGTAAGGATACTTTTGTCTCAGGCGGGAGACATCGCCTACGAAGCAGCCCATCACTGCCAGCAGCATCTCGGGACGACGGCGCTTGAGGCCTTTGAGTGAGCTCAACCGGCCAACGACCTTGTCCTCGGCACTGCGACGGACGACGCAGGTGTTCAGTACAACGAGGTCAGCCTGCTCAGCGCGCGGCGCAGCACGGTAGCCGAGGGCGGTCAGCCCGTCGGCCAGCCGCCGCGAGTCAGCCTCGTTCATCTGGCAGCCAATAGTCCACAGGTAATAGGTTTTGGGTGACGCGCTACACTGGTTCATGAGTGCTCCTGTCAGGGGGTAGAGAAACCCGTTCTCTCCATCAGGAAACGGGTTTCTGGAGTGCTTCCGTAGTTTAGCCGCACTCTCCCGTTTTGTCAAGACACAAACTGACACCGGCGGGCAGTGCTTTTCGGCTTGACTTCTCGCCAGTTTGGTGTTACAATCGCATCCAATTGAATAGAGAAACGAGGGTGTCCCACGCCCGGAAGCAAGGGGCCTAAGGGGGGAAGACCGGTGAGAGTCCGGCGCTGTCCCGCAACTGTTACTCCGATCACGTCGGGGAAGCCAGATACCCCGCCTTCGTTGTCACCTGAACGGCCTTCGCGGAAAGGGAACAGGCGAGACGTGATTCGTTGCTGCGCCCCTTGCCCGTCCAGCGGACAGGGGTTTTTACTTGGTTGCCCGGCTGGGAAGGCCGGGCGGTTTACTTTACGGTGGGATGGGGGAAAGACAACAATGCATACCATTCAACAAGTTCGCAAACGCGACGGGCGGATCGTGCCCTTTGACCCATCCAGAATCGAGAATGCGGTCTCAAAAGCCATCATTGCCGTGCACGGGAAAGCAGATCCGGCGACAGCTCGCCTGGTCACGGAGCGGGTGGTGCGGCAGCTTCAGCTTTCCCAGGACGATGCCGGGCACATCCCCGACGTGGAGCAGATTCAGGACGTAGTCGAACAGGTATTGATCCAGGCGGCGGACGCGCAGGTCGCCAAAGCGTACATCCTTTATCGGGAGCAGCGGGCGCAGGTACGCCGCACCGAGCGATTGATGCTCGACGGCATCAAGCTGATGGACGATTACCTGGAGCGGTCTGACTGGCGTGTGAACGAAAACAGCAACATGAACTATTCGCTTCAGGGCCTCAATTTCTACCTGGCCTCGTCGGTCAGCGCTCGCTACTGGCTGCACAAGATTTATCCGCCCGAAGTGCGGCGCGCCCACACCGCGGGGGACTTCCACATCCACGACCTGAGCGTGCTGGCAGCCTACTGTTGCGGCTGGGACTTGCAAGACCTGCTGTTGCGTGGCTTCGGCGGCGTGACGGCCAAAGTCGAGAGCCGGCCGCCTCGCCACTTGCGGTCAGCCCTGGGGCAGGTGGTCAACTTTTTCTACACGTTGCAGGGCGAGGCAGCCGGTGCACAGGCTCTCTCCAATTTCGACACGCTCCTGGCCCCTTTCGTCCGCTACGATGGACTGGACTATCGCGGGGTCAAGCAGGCGATTCAGGAGTTTATCTTCAACGTCAACGTGCCGACCAGGGTTGGATTCCAAACCCCTTTCACCAATTTGACGATGGATCTGGTCCCGCCCGCCACTCTCTGCGATCAGTCGGTCATCATCGGCGGCGAACCCCAGCGTGCGACCTACGGCGAATTCCAGGCGGAGATGGATATGCTCAACCGGGCCTTCGCCGAGGTGATGCTCGATGGCGATGCCCGAGGCCGTGTTTTCACTTTCCCCATCGTCACCTACAATATCACCCCCGACTTCGATTGGGACAATCTGGCCCTGGAGCCCATCTGGCGGATGACGGCTCGTTACGGCGTGCCATACTTCGCCAATTTCATCAACAGCGACCTGAGCCCGGAGGACGCGCGGTCAATGTGTTGCCGCTTGCGGCTCGATAACCGCGAGCTACGCCGCCGTGGCGGTGGCCTGTTCGGCGCCAATCCGCTTACGGGGAGCATCGGCGTCGTGACGATCAATCTGCCGCGCGTGGGATACCTTTCGCGGACTACGGACGAGCTGCTGGATCGGCTGGCGCGGCTGATGGACGTGGCGCGTGTCAGCCTGGAGATCAAGCGCAAGGCGCTGGAGCGGCTGACGCGGCAGGGGCTATATCCCTACAGTCGCAACTACCTGGACGGCGTGTACCGGCATTTCGGGCAGTATTGGGCCAATCATTTCTCCACCATCGGCATCAATGGAATGCACGAGCTATGCCTGAATTTCCTGGGCGTGGGCATCGAGCATCCAGAGGGTAAAGCGCTGGCCGTGCGCATCCTGCATTTCATGCGCGAACGGCTGGCCGCGTATCAGGAGGAGACCGGCAATCTGTACAACCTGGAAGCGACGCCAGCCGAGGGAGCATCCTTTCGCCTGGCGAAAGCCGACAAAGCTCGCTATCCCGACATCTACGTCTCCGGCACCGACGACAACCCATACTACACCAACTCGACCCACCTGCCGGTGGACTACACCGATGATCTGTTCGTCGCCCTGGAACATCAGGATGATCTACAGGTGCTCTACACCGGCGGTACAGTGTTACACGCCTTCCTGGGCGAACAGATCAACGATTGGCGGCAGGCGCGACTGCTGGTGCGGCGCATCGCCGAGAACTACCGTCTGCCCTATTATACCCTCACTCCCACTTTCAGCATTTGCCCCGTGCACGGCTACGTTCCCGGCCGGCACACTTATTGCCCTCGTGAACACAGCGCCGCCGACCTGGGGCGTTTCGGCGTCCCTGCTGATCAGATTTCTGACCTGACCGCAGTGGAATGTACCGGCGTTACGGAGGGAAGCACGAAAAAAATCCCGTGCGAAGTCTATTCCCGCGTGGTGGGCTACTTGCGTCCGGTGCGAAACTGGCACCAGGGCAAGCGCCAGGAATTTGAAGACCGCAGGGTGTACAGATTGGACGTTGAGCAGCGGCTCCAGGAAGACCATGGATAAACTCGCCGACCTCGCTATCAAAGGGTTCATCGGCACCTCGCTGATTGATTACCCGGGCTGCGTGGCCAGTGTGCTGTTCGTCGGGGGATGTAACTTCCGCTGCCCCTATTGCCACAACGCCGACTTGGTGCTACGTCCTTCGTCCCGGCCGACGATACCGGCCGGGCAACTACTGGCCGATCTGGAACGCCGCCGGGGGTTCGTGGACGGGGTTGTGCTCACCGGTGGTGAACCGACGCTCTACCCGGCCCTGGCCGAGTTGCTGCGAGCGATCCGGGCGATGGGATTCGCCGTCAAACTGGATACCAACGGCTCGCGGCCAGGCGTGCTGCGCGATTGGCTGGAACAGGGCCTGCTCGATTACGTGGCGATGGACGTCAAAGCGCCCCGCGAGCGCTATCCGGAGATTGCCGGCCGGGGCGTGGACGTCGAGGCTGTTGCCGCCAGCGTGGATCTGCTCAAGCATTGCGGTCTGCCCCATGAATTTCGCACGACGGTTGTCCCGACGTTGCTGGACGTGGACGACGTCGAGGCCATCGCGCGCTGGATCGCCGGGCCTGCGCCGTACTTCCTGCAACAGTTCCAACCCAATGGATGTCTCGACCCGCGCCTGGAACGGGTGAAACCGTACAGCGTTACCGAGCTGGAGAGGATGGCTGCTGTCGCGCGATCATACCTCGGCGCTATCCAACTGCGTGGGGTGTAATGCTCTTTCGCTCGACTGATCTTCATCGCATCCCTCTATCTTCCCTCTCCGTCTCGCTGCTCTCCCATGTTCGAAAAGCCCATTCGAAGAGTCAGGAGCCCCGTTTTCTCCAGGGAAACCTATTATCAGTAGTTGAGAAGTCCGCCCCCCGCCCGGCGCTGAAGCGCCAGGCTCAGCAGCAGAAGCCTGCTGATGAATTTTAACAAATTAGTTCAGATATAGTATAATCAGGGGGAAGCTCTCTAGACGGAGGTGTATGACCATGCCAAAACGATATCGGATTGAGCTAACCCCTGAGCAACGACATGCGCTGGAGC
>JAGGZG010000253.1 GCA_021162125.1 Anaerolineae bacterium | reverse complement strand
TTGGTGAAGCATTAGCCTGCTTCCAGCAGGCTTTAGCCGTTCAGCCCTGAGCTTTAGCTCGGGGCGGTGATGGGATCGCATCGCCTTTGCCCTCAGTGCCTTTACCCCAAGAACTTTTGGGAAAGAGACTAGTAGCTCCCCCCGTGGAACAGGGGAAGGACAGGCTTCCCCAACGCTCCCACCCATGTTGGGTTGACGTCTGACTTACTCCGGTATCCCAGAACACCTTGTATTGTGCAAAGTGCCTGGCGATGGTATAATAACAAATGACCAAATCCCAAACCGGTGCTTAATTTGATACCGAAGGATACGCAGTGAAACAGGATTTGTTCGATTTCAAACGCCAGGAACAACTGAAGAAGCGTGCGCCTTTGGCCGCACGCATGCGCCCGCGCACGTTGGATGAATTCGTCGGGCAAGAGGACATCGTTGGGCCGGGCAAGCTGCTGCGCCGCGCCATCGAGACCGATAAGCTGTTCTCGTCCATTATCCTCTGGGGGCCTCCGGGCACGGGCAAGACCACGCTGGCCATGATCATCGCCAACCACACCCAGTCCCATTTCGTCACCCTCAGCGCGGTGATGGCCGGGGTGACCGACATCCGCGCCCTGGTCAAAGAGGCCCAGGACCGCCTGGGGATGTTCGGCCAGCGGACCATCGTCCTGGTGGACGAGATTCACCGCTGGAATAAGGCTCAGCAGGACGCGCTGTTGCCCCACGTCGAGGACGGGACCATCATCCTCATCGGCGCGACGACCGAGAATCCTTACTTTGAGGTTAATGCACCGCTGGTCTCCCGCTCGCGCATTTTCCAGTTGCAGCCGTTATCCGAGGACGAGCTGCGAGTCATCGTCGAGCGCGCATTGACCGACGAGGAACGCGGTTACGGCGACCGGCAGGTGCGCCTCGACGAGGACGCCCTGGCCCATCTGGTGCACATCGCTGGCGGGGATGCGCGCAACGCGCTCAACGCCCTGGAACTGGCCGTGGAGTCCACCCCGCCGGACGACGACGGTGTGATCCACGTCACCCTGGAGGTCGCCCAGGACAGCATCCAGCGGCGGGCGATTTTGTACGACAAGGACGGCGACGCCCACTACGACACGATCAGCGCTTTTATCAAGAGTCTGCGCGGCAGCGACCCCGACGCGGCGCTGTACTGGCTGGCCAAAATGATCTACGCCGGCGAGGACCCGCGTTTCATCGTTCGCCGGATGATCATCTTCGCCAGTGAGGACGTGGGCCTGGCAGATCCCCGCGCGCTGATGGTGGCCACCTCGGCGGCGGAAGCCCTGGAATGGGTCGGCCTGCCGGAGGCGCAGTACGCCCTGGCCGAGGCCGCGCTTTACCTGGCTACCGCGCCAAAGAGCAATTCCGTGGGCGCGTACTGGAAGGCCCTGGCCGAGGTGGAGGAAGAGGGCATCGTCGAGGTGCCCGACCACCTCAAGGACGCCTCGCGGGACGGCAAAGCCCTGGGCCACGGCCAGGGATACAAGTACCCGCACGACTATCCCTATCATCACGTCGAGCAGCAGTACCTGCCCGACCGGCTGCAAGGAAAGCGCTTCTACGAGCCGGGCAATATGGGGTACGAGATCACCGTCCGCAAGCGGCTGGCCTTCTGGCGGGGGGAGGAGGGGTCAGCCGATTAAGCGGATTCAGCCGATATCGGATTAATCAGATGACCTGACGAGGACGTCGTGTCGGGTATGGCCTGGCCGGAATTGCTGTTGTAATCAGGAGGTAATGGCAATGACACCTTTCGAGCGCATCACTTTTGATCCAGGCGTGATGGGAGGGCGGGCGTGCATTCGAGGTATGCGCGTCACTGTAGCTCTCATCCTCAATCTGGTGGCCAACGGCATGACGACCGAGGAAATCATCCAGGCATACCCGTATCTGGAGCCGGAGGACATCCAGCAGGCGCTGCGGTACGCTGCCTGGCTGGCGGAAGAAGGCGTCTATGAACACGAGGCGGTGCCGGCGTGAGATTCCTGGCCGACATGGGCATCTCGCCAAAGACAGTGGCCTTTTTGTGTGGTCTGGGACATGACGCGAAGCACTTGTATGAAGAGGGCCTGTGCCGCGCATCCGACGAGGAGATCACGCAGAAAGCACGGCGTGAACAGCGGGTGTTGCTGACCAGTGACCTGGGCTTTGGAGACCTTCTTGCCCACAGCGCTGCCCGGTTGCCGAGTGTGATTATCTTTCGATTGTCCTCGATGCGACCCGAAAGAGTTAACGCCCATCTGACCGTCATCTTGGAACGCTTCTCGACAGAGTTGGCAGAGGGTGCTATCCTCAGCGTGACGGAGCGCAGGGTCCGCGTTCGTCGCTTGCCTATACACAAAGAGGCCGAGTGATTGAATCCCCGGTTTCCGAGTGTCATTAGTCGGTGGTCCTGGGTTTTGGAATATGAGATCACCGTCCGCAAGCGGCTGGCCTTCTGGCGGGGGGAGGAGGGGTCAGCCGATTAAGCGGATTCAGCCGATGTCGGCTTCATGGTAGTCTCCCCCTTGTGTGTTGGTGCCCCTCGTCCGCCCCGCCGGGCGCTAAACCGCCCGGCTACGAGGTGGAAAGCCCCCTTCGGGGGCTCCAGAGGCCCGGAGGGCCTTGCATATTGATTATACCACGGCTCTGGCAAAAGGTGAAGCCTTGCGCCATCTCGTAGCGCCGTGGCGCACACTCGATTGACAGTCTCTCCAAACTTGAGTATAATCACGGCAATGAAATCAACCCTGACGGGTGCGACGC
>JAGGZG010000028.1 GCA_021162125.1 Anaerolineae bacterium | reverse complement strand
TTCTTTCACCAGGTCTAGGAGCCCGGCATCAGGGCCGTTGCGCACGCAGGCCGGACAGCGCAGAATGTCCAACAAGTCTTGACTGACCATCAGCTTCCTCCTAAAGCTAGACGTTTCACTGAACTGCCTCCGTAGCGGTACTGCCGCCAGACTCTTCGAGGGGAATCTCGTTATTGGACGGGATATTGAGCTCCGAGAACGAGTTTCTTCGCGCCCTGCGGGCGCTCAGAATGACAGGCTGAGCAGTCGGTGCTGCTGCCGCGTCGCCCGGACGTGAATGTCCGGGCTGAGCAGGCGAAGAGTGCTGAAGCACCCTTCGCCAATGTGGACGGCGGCTCCGAGGCCACCACAGCCTGCTGAAGCAGGCTTCTGCTGCTGAGCCTGGCGCTTCAGCGCCGGGCGGAGGGCGGAGGGCGGATTTCTCAACTACTGAGTATAGCACAACTGGCGTAGAAGCTCAAGCGCTGTTTGACAGGGATGCTGAGTGATGCTAAACTATCATTATACGCCAATACCTATCTGGATTCGACCAGACAACCGGGGGACAGCAAAGGATCAACGTTGAACCACAAAGAACTCTGTATTCACGCTCACTTTTATCAGCCACCCCGCGAGGACCCGTTCACCGGTGTGATAGCGCCCGAGCTGGGCGCTGAACCGTATTCCAATTTTAACGAGAAAGTCACCGCCGAGTGCTACCGGCCCAACGCCGAGTTGGGCAACTTCGAGCTAATCAGCTTCAACCTGGGCCCCACCCTGGCCAGTTGGCTGGAAAGCTACGATCCGGTCACCTACCAGCGCATTCTGGACTCGGACCGCAAGAACGTAATGCGCTACGGGGTGGGCAACGCCATCGCCCAGGCGTACAATCACACCATCCTGCCCCTGGCCACTCGCCGTGACAAAGAGACCCAGGTAGCCTGGGGCATCGCTGATTTCCGGCACCGCTTCGGCCGTGATCCGCAGGGGATGTGGCTGCCGGAGATGGCGGTAGACACCGAGACCCTGGAAGTGCTGGCCGAGCAGGGCATCACTTTCACCATCCTCTGCCCTCACCAGGTCCATCTGCCCGACAACGGCTGGGCCGACTCCATCCGCTACTACGAGACACGCCTGCCCCTGAATCGGCGGATTGCGCTGTTCCTGCGCGACGAGGAGCTATCCAACCGCATAGCCTTCGACCAGGGTATCACCCAGAATGCGGCCAATTTCATCCACTGGTGCCTGATCAACAGCAACAACGCCAACCGCCTGTACCTCATCGCCACTGATGGCGAGACCTTCGGTCACCACCAGCCTGGCCGCGAGCACTTTCTTCACGATCTGCTATCCACCGAGGCCCCGCAAGCGGGTTGTCAGGTGACCTACCTGGGACGACACCTTCGGGAATACCCGCCTTCGGGCGAGGCGGAGATCGTGGAGGATAGCTCGTGGAGCTGTGGTCACGGGGTGGACCGCTGGTACAAGGGGTGTACGTGCACACCGGGGATCAGCAAGTGGAAGGGGCAACTGCGCACCGCGCTGGACCGGCTGGCCGGGGGGATTGACGCTTTATACTTACACGAGACCAAAGGGCGGGTGAGCGACCCGTGGGCCTTGCGCAACGCTTACATCCACGTGATGCTGGGCGAGATGAGCGGCGAGGCGCTGCTCCGCGAGTACGCGGGCAAAGCCCTGACCACGGACGAATCGCACCGCCTGCTGACCATGCTCGAAGCGCAGCGTTTCCGCCAAGCAATGTACACCAGTTGCGCGTGGTTCTTCGAGGACTTGAGCCGCCTGGAACCGCGATACGTGATCGCCAACGCCGCGCGGGCGATCAGGCTGGTGGAGGAGGCCACGGGGGTCTCCCTAGAGGATGGCTTCCGCCGCGATCTGGCCCAGGCGGAGAGCTGGATCACCTACGAGAACGGTGCGGACATCTACGATGAGATCGTGAAGGCGCACCCAACCCTCCCGCAGGTTTGAAACCTGCGGGAGGGTTTTCTATCCCCCCATCTTCTCCAGCACCCACACTAACTCGGTGCGCCACAGTGTCTCACCCATCTCATCTTCGCGCAGCGGCAGCCACACCCGTCGCCGCTCGACGCGGGCCCGCTGGCCCAACCGCCGCTGCAACGCGCGGCGGTCCGTTCGCTCCAGCCGCTCGGATTTGAGCACCAGCCGGTTGTTCTCCACGACAATGGCCTGCACACCCACCCGCAGGGCCAACACCTTGAGCCGCAGTTGATAGAGCAGGTTGGCCACTGCTGCCGGCAGCGGGCCGAACCGATCCACCAGTTCGCGCTCCAGTTCGTCCACCTGCTCCATCGCCGTCACCCCACCCAGCCGGCGGTACAGTCGCAGCCGCAGGTCGGGATCAGGGATATACTCCTCGGGCAGGTAGGCATCCAGCGGCAGGGTTATCTGCACACCTGGGGCCAGCGGTTGCAGGAACGCAGCCACCTCACCCGTCTGCTCCACATCCTCGCCTTTCAGCTCGCGTACAGCCTGAGCTAACAAACGGGTGTACAGGTCAAAACCGATGGCCGCAATGTGACCGTGCTGGCGGGTGCCCAGAATGTCGCCCGCGCCACGGATCTCCAGATCACGCATCGCCAGGCTGAAGCCAGCCCCCAGCTCGCTGGCCTCCACGATGGTCTCCAGCCGCCGCCGGGCCGTCTCCGTGAGGCGGCGTGGATTGTCGTACAGAAGATAGGCGTAAGCGCGCATCGCGCCCCGTCCCACCCGCCCCCGGAGCTGATAGAGCTGGGCCAGGCCGAACTGGTCGGCGCGGTTGATGATGATGGTGTTAGCGTTGGGGATGTCCAGGCCGCTCTCGATGATCGAGGTGCAAACCAAAACGTCGGTCTTGCCCGCCGCGAAGTCGAGCATCACCCGCTCCAACTCGGCTTCGGGCATCTGTCCGTGAGCGATGGCCAGCGTCGCCTCGGGCACAATGCGTCGCAGGCGTTGCGCCATCTGGCGAATGCCCCGCACCCGGTTGTGGACGAAGAACACCTGCCCACCACGGTCCAGTTCGCGTAAGATCGCCTTACGGATGAGGGTCTCGTCGTACTGGCCGACGTGAGTCCTGACGGGCAGCCGCTCCTCCGGCGGGGTGTCAATCGTGCTCATGTCGCGCACCCCGGTCAGGGACATGTACATCGTGCGCGGGATGGGCGTCGCGGTCATGGTCAACACGTCCACCTCGGTGCGCATCTGCTTGAGCCGCTCCTTGTGAGTGACCCCGAAGCGCTGTTCCTCGTCAATGATCAGCAACCCCAGGTCCTTGAAAACCACGTCCTTCGAGAGGAGGCGATGGGTGCCGATAACGATGTCCACGTCCCCTGTCTTGAGCCGTTCCAGAATGTCCCGCTGTTCTCGTCGCGAGCGGAAGCGGGAGAGCATCTCCACCTCCACCGGGAACGGCTTGAGCCGCTGCCGGAAAGTCTCATAATGCTGCTGGGCCAACACAGTGGTCGGCACCAGGACAGCAACCTGCTTGCCGTCCATCACCGCCTTGAACGCCGCCCGCAGGGCAACCTCCGTCTTGCCATAGCCCACGTCACCACAGATGAGGCGATCCATTGGCCGGGGCCTCTCCATGTCCGCCTTGACCTGCTCGATGGCCTTGAGCTGATCCTCGGTCTCAATGTAGGGGAAAGCAGCCTCCAACTCGGCCTGCCAGAGGGTATCGGGACCGAAAGCGTGGCCCGGCACCACCTCGCGGGCCGAGTACAGGGCCAGCAACTCGCGGGCAATGTTCTCGACAGCTCGTTTGGCCCGCGCCTTGACCTGCGCCCACTCCGCCGTGCCCAGGCGACTGAGCGCCGGTGGGCGGTCGCCGGTGCCGACGTAACGGCTGAGGCGGTCGGCGTGATGGATGGGCACGTACAGCTTGTCCGCGCCGGCGTAATCCACCTGCAAGTACTCGCGCTCCGCGCCCTCGATGGTCAGCCGGATCATCCCCCGGAAGATGCCGATGCCGTGCTCGATGTGCACCACGTAATCGCCGGGCTCGATGTCGGCGAAGAAAGTCTCCGGGGAGACCGGCCGCCGCCGTACCCGCCGTGGCTCCGGTCGCGACCAGCCGAAGATCTCCGCATCGGAGAGGAGCGCGCAGAGCACAACGCCGCCCTTCTCCTCTTCCTCCCCCTTCTTGAGCAGAAAGCCCTCGGCCAGAGTGCCCTGCACCACGGTCAGGCTGCGCGGGGGCGGAGGCTGGCGCACGTCCTCCTGGGGGCGGACCGGGTCTCGCTGTTCGCTCCACAGGGTGGCTAAACGCTGGGCCTGGCGGCTGACCACGATCACCCGCTGTCCGGCGGCGCGCATCTCGTGCAGCGCCTCCAGCACCCGCCGGAGCTGCCCGCCGTAGCGCGGGCCGGGGACGAACGCCTCACCCAGGGGGTGGGCGAGCGCGGGCTCCACGTCATCGTAACCCAGGGTTAGGGGATGGCGGTCTGCCAACATCTCTCGCAGCTCATCCCAGGTAAAATACGGTATGGTGAAATCAGGGGAGAGCTCACCAGCGTTGATCAAGTCACGGCGCATGGTCAGGGCCTGCTCCTCCAGATCGGCCACCGTCGCCTCCAGCTCGGCCCAGTCGTCCACGACGAGCAGGCCGTCGGCGGGCAAGAAGTCCACCAGGCCGCCGGGCCGGGCGTAGAGGTAGGGGACGTAGAACTCGATGCCCTTGAAGCGGCGGCCCTCGGCCAGGGCCTGGCAATCGGCCCGAAACTCGGCGGCTGCCGGGGCGTGCAAGTTGCTGACGTCCAATGCCGCCAGACGCTCCGCCGCCCGCGGGCCGTGGCGCGGCAGGGCCTCGCAGGCCGGAGTTATCGCGAACTCCGGGATTCGCTCCTGCGAGCGCTGGGTGGCCGGATCGAAGAGGCGCAGCGAGTCAATCTCGTCGCCGAAGAGCTCGATACGCACCGGCAGCGGGCTGGCCGGGGGGAACACGTCCACGATGCCGCCCCGCCGGCTAAAGGTGCCCGGCTCCTCCACCACGCTGACCGGTTCGTAGCCCAACGCCACCCAGCGGGCCAGGGTTTTGTCCAGAGGCATGAGCTGTCCCTGGCGTAAGGTCTGCATTCCGAGCCGGAACTGGCGCAGGGGCAGGGTCTTCTGCATCAAAGCACGGGCAGAAGTGACGATGACCGGCCGGCGAGCCGTGGTCAACGTAGTCAGGGCCATCAACCGCTCGCGGACGGTCTCCGCTGCCCAGGGGATGCGCTCGTAGGGCAGGGCATCCGGATCGGCGAAGCGCAGCACCGCCTCCGGCCGATCCGACCAGAGCCGCAGTTGGCTGTGGAGCTGAGCGGCCTGCTCGGTGCGGGCGGTGACAACGACGATGGGCCGTTCCAGATCACGTTGCAGAGCGGCGACCAGGTAAGAACGCGCCGCACGGAGCAGGCCCAGTGGGGCCGAATCGGGCGACCAGGGCTGATCCACGTC
The DNA here is from genome assembly GCA_021162125.1 of Anaerolineae bacterium. GTDB lineage: Bacteria > Chloroflexota > Anaerolineae > JACIWR01 > JACIWR01 > JACIWR01. Next base: position 4,909 of record JAGGZG010000028.1, on the reverse strand, counting down.
CTGCGCGTGCCAATCGCCGAGAGCTTGTAGCAACTCGCGATAGGCGGGTATTTCGTTGAGCAGGGATAACAATCCGGATAGGTCCAAGTATCTCTCCGGTTCAACCTGGTGACCCTCCCGCAGGTTTGGTAACCTGCGGGAGGGTTAGCGCACTCAATTGAAAGCGTTCATTGCCGCATCAATGCCCTCGTCCAGGAAACACTCGATGGCGGCGATGGCCCGCTCGAAGGCCAGTTCCATGTCGGCTCGCTCGTCAGCGGTGAAATCGCTGAGCACGTAATCCACGGGGTCCATCCCACCCGGCGGCCGGCCGATGCCCAATCGCAGACGAGGGAAATCCTCGGTGCCCAGGTGTTGGATGATCGAACGCATCCCGCGATGCCCGCCTGACCCACCGCCGGGCCGCAGGCGAATCTTGCCCAGGGGCAGGTCCAGGTCGTCGTAGAGGACCAGCACGTCCGCCGGTGCGATTTTGTAGAAGCGGGCAAGCTGGCCCACCGCTTCGCCGCTGGCGTTCATGAAAGTCTGTGGTTTAACCAGCAGCACGCGGTGTCCATTTATTTCCCCCCGGGCCACGCGCGCGCGGGCCTGCCGCCGGGTGAAGCTCAGCCCGTGGGCCTCCGCCAGGCGGTCTATGCACTGAAATCCGGCGTTGTGCCGGTTACCAGCGTACTCCCGGCCGGGGTTGCCCAGGCCCACGATGAGGGTGAGCCGCCCCCGGTCAGGGGCATGCTGCGGCGTCCGGTCGAGGGACGAGATTTTTTCCATAAAACGTCCCACCTGTAGCGTGGAAGCGGATTTGGCAATCCGCAGCGAGCAAAGCAGGGAGCGGGCGATTGAGTGACTGATTATGGTACACCATCGTGCGGGGAAAGTCAAATCAAATTGGAGGTGCAATGCACCTTATGTTTATGCAAATCCACTCGTTTATGGTATAATTATAACAACAATTGCTCACCCTCCCGCCAGGTTTGGAACCTGCGGGGTAACTGCTCAGGCTACTTCTGTTAGCGATTGAAATCGCCTCTAGAGGGCTTGCAGCCGAGCGTCCACCTACGTGGACGCGCCTGTCCACGCAGGTGGACAGCCAGCTTTCGCTCCTCAGGCGCGGTTTCAACCGCTGGCCTGAGTAGTAACCCTGCGGGAGGGTCAGGATGCGCGTAAGGAGAACACCGTGCGGGAAGATGGCCTGTGGCCGGAACTCGATGAACGGGTAGCGCACCTGTCGGCGCGGAATACAGCGCTGTGGCAGGAGTTGGACGCCGGCGCTAGCCGGCAGTCCACGTCCACCTCGCGCCTGTGGGATGAGATCCAACAGAAAGGCGATCCCATCCACTTCCGTCCCCGGGTGCGCAGCGGGGTGGTCATCCGCCGCCTGCAGAGCCACGCCAGCCGCTACTACGTCCTCAAGAATCCGCAAGCCTACACTTACCTCCGCCTAGCGGAGCACGAATTCTTCCTGTGGCGGCTGATGGACGGCACCCGCTCGCTGAGCGCGCTGATGACCGCCTACTTCCAAAAGTACCACGCACTGGCCATCAGCCTGGTGTGCAGCCTGGTGGACGGCTTACGAGATCAACAGTTCCTCACCGCCAAGCCGGTCAAAGTATACGAGCAGGCGCAGGAAGCTCTGGAACGACGACGCCCGGAGCGTTGGAGCGAGCGCGCGGTACACTGGTTAGCGGGCCGGGAGTTCGCCATCAGCGGGTTAGATCACATCCTCTCGGCAGTCTATCGAGCCGGGGGTTGGCTGTTTTTTACCGCGCCAGCGCTCATCGTCTTCGCCGCCATCGCGCTGATGGGTCTCCTGTGCTTTTTCCTGGCCCTGCGTCAGGGAACCTTCACCCTGTTGAAAAGCGGCAACTCCCTCACCCTGGGACTCATACTCCTCTGGCTGGCCAACCTGCTGACCATATTTCTGCACGAGTGCGCTCACGCGCTGACCACCAAGCATTTCGGACGCGAGGTGCACCGTGGCGGGTTCATGCTCTATTACGGCCTGCCGGCCTTCTTCGTGGACACCATGGACATCTGGATGGAGGACAAAGGTCCACGGATAGCCGTTTCGGCAGCAGGGCCAGTCTCCGACCTGATCGTCGGCGGGATGTGTTCGCTGCTGGCCTACGCCTTCCCCCATTGGGCGCTCAGCCCATTCCTGTACAAGGTGGCCTTCACCGCTTACCTGGGTGTGCTTCTCAATCTCAACCCGCTGCTGGAACTGGACGGCTACTTCCTGCTCGTGGACTGGCTGGAGATCCCGATGCTGCGCCAGCGCTCGCTGGCCTTCGTGCGGACAGAGTTGTGGAACAAAGTGCGCACTTGGTTGCAAAGCCGGGGACTGCTGCCCGCCCAGCCTGCCCTGCCCACCTCGCAAGAAGAACCCGCTGCCACGTCGTTCTCCCGCGAAGAGCGGATATTCACCGTGTTCGGCCTGCTCAGTGCGGCGTATACCGTGGTCGCCCTCTGGCTGGCCCTGTACTTCTGGCAGAAACAACTGGGCCGCGCAGTCTCCGAGCTCTGGACGCGAGGAGGGTTGGGTCGCGTGCTGGTGGTCGTGATTGGCGGAGCGCTGACCGTGGTGGGCGGTTGGACACTGGGCTCGCAAATCGTCCGCTTCCTGGGCAGCGTCGCCGACTGGCTGGCCCGCCAGCACATCCTGGAACACGACCGGCTAGTGGCTGGACTGTTGCTGGGTTGTCTGGCCGTCCTGTCGGGAATCGCCTTACTCCTGCCCGCAGACTGGCGCTGGGCCTACCTGCTCACCCTCACCTTCCTGCTGACTCTGGTCGCCCTGAGTGCAGCGCTGGCCGCCACCCGCTATTACGCCGGTTCCGCCTTCCAGGGGGTCTTCCTGGCCCTGAGCATGGCCCTGCTCCTGCTTCTGCCCGTCCACGGCCTGCGCGCCCTGGGCGTGTGGTACGTCATTGATCCCCCCTGGCCCTCGGTGGTCATCGTGCTGAACAAGCTGGTCCTCCTGGTCGTGCTGGTGGCTGCAATCCTCGCCTTTCGGCGTACCGGCCTGGAGCTGGTCACTGCCGGGGAGAAGACACTGATGTCCCTCCTGTTCATCCTGGCCCTGGTGGCCGTGCTGCCGGCCCTTCTGTGGACTACGCGAAGCTCAACCCCGACGTTAGGTGCTCTACTGGGACTCGTCGCCACCTATTGTGCAATGCTGGGCCTCGCGTTGCTCATCCCCACCCTGTTCGCTTTCTCCGATTCGCACTTCGGCCTGGGCTGGAATTTTATGATGGTCGCCATCGCCGGCCTGGTGGCCGAGGACTTGTTGCGCGTGTACGCTCCGGGCTATCCCCGCCTGTACACCATCGTCTATGGACTGGGTGTCCTGGTCAGCGGCGGGCTGGCCTGCGGCTGTGTGCTGATTTACCTGGCCCACCTGCGAGCCGCGTACCGCCGCGAGGAATGGCCGCTGGTCGAGGCGCTCAGCGATCAAGAACGGCTACGCGATGCTTTTGCCCACTTCTACGCCACTCTCTTCACCCAGTTCCGCGAGGTGTACGGCTGGCGGCTGGCGCAGATAATTGACGACCGCCTGGATGTGACAGCCGTCACCGCCAACTGGGGGGTGATGGTAGATCGGGGGCAGATCCGCGACACCCTGCCCCTGGATAGCGTGACCATCGCTGACCAGGCCGCTCGCTACGAGGAAGTGCTGAACTACACCATTGACATGATGGATGATTCGGCAGGCAGGCCCTTCCTGCGACGGGCCATCCAGGGTGCACACGACGGGTTACCCTGGCAAGAGCGCGAGGTGCTCAGCCGGCACCTGTTGCAGCGCACCCCCTGGGGCGCGGACCTCTCCCAGGACTTCGAGAGCACCGCCGGCGACTACCACTACCTGCTGCGGGCTATGCCCCTCTTCGCCGACGCCGACGATGCCGACATCGAGGCCCTCGTCGCTGCCCTGCGCACCCTGCGAGTGAAAGCCGGCCGCGCCTTTGCCCGCCAGGGACAGAGCGGCGACCGCTTCTTCCTGGTGCGCTTTGGCGAGGTGGAGGTCTGGCAGCGAGACGAACGGGGCGAGGAGCGGCTGATCGCCGAGCTACATCGCGGAGACTACTGCGGGGAACACGCGCTCCTGCACGGCGCACCCTACCCCGCCACCTATCGCGCCGCCGTGGACAGCGAGTTACTGGTCCTGGCCCAGGAGGACTTCAATCGCCTGGTGAAAAGCCGTTTCCAACTGGGTGAACAGGTCCAGCAAGCCGCCGAGGTCGTGTCCCTGCTGAACCAGATGCCTGTTTTCGCCGGACTGACTCACATGCAGATCAGGCGACTGGCCCACCAATTCCAACGGCGTGAGGTGCAACCCGACGAGGTGCTCATCACCCAGGGAGTGCGCAGTGATACGTTTTACGTGATCGCCCGGGGCACGCTGATCGTGATTGGCGAGCGGGGCAGCCCCCAGGAAAGAATTCTGGCCCGCCTGAGCGTGGGGGAATTCTGCGGAGAAATCGGCCTGTTGCTGGACCAACCGCCCATCGCCACCGTGGTCGGCGGGGAGGAGGGAGCAACCGTGCTGAGCCTCAGCCGCCACGATTTCGACCTGTTCGTGCGGGGTAACCTGGGGGTCAGCCGCCGACTGGAGCAGGTGAGCAGCCGGCGGGTAATAGATACCCGTCGCAAGCTGGGCTTGAGCGGGGTGGTGTGAAAACCGAACCGGAACCCGTGCCCACGAAAGCTGGCCTGTCTCGGGGGTTTCTCTCATCCCCGTCCGCAGGCAGTTGACTTTGTGGTACAGTCGGAGTACAATAAAAACACTCCCCACCGCTCATCAGCAAGCTCTCGTCAGAAGGAGTTGCCATGGGGAAAGCGGACATCGGCAGCAAGCGGCTGCTGGAGACGGAAGCGGAGACGTGGGTACGTTGGTTGTTGGACGATCCCAGCT
>JAGGZG010000243.1 GCA_021162125.1 Anaerolineae bacterium | reverse complement strand
TCGATGGTCGGCTCTGGAACGGTGGTGATCAGATTGTGCGGGCCACCGGCGCGGACGATGGCCTGATTCAGAATCTGCACGGTGTGCACCGAGACGGCCTTCGCCCCTGGATGGCAGTTAAAGACCACGGCGTTGCCCGCGGCCACCATCCCAATGCTGTTGCAGATGATGGTCGAGGTGGGGTTGGTGCTGGGGGTGATGGCCCCGATAACTCCGTAGGGAGCACGCTCTATCAGGGTCAGGCCGCGGTCGCCAGTGTAAGCGAGGGGCTGTAAGTCCTCTGTGCCGGGGGTCTTCTCGGCCACCAGCAAGTTTTTCTCGATTTTATCCTCGTAGCGCCCCATGCCCGTCTCCTGCCACGCCTCGTGAGCCAGCACCTGGGCGTGTTCACGGGCCGTTTGCCGCATCTGGGCGATGATTACGTCGCGGCGGGCCAGGGGCAGAGCGTTGAACTGGTGAAATGCTGCTCGTGCGGCAGCAATAGCCGCGTCGAGGTCGGGGAAAATCCCATCAGTGCCCGCCGGAGGCGCGGCGGACGCGGGCGGCGCGGGGGCAGTTTGCCCGCTGGCCTCTCCGCGTTGTCGTCTCAACTCTGCCATCACCTGCTGGACGATGGTCTGGATGCGCTGTTCGTCGAATTCTGTCACGGTGTTATCTCCTGCCAGCTTGCAGTGCTATAGAATTGCCCTACAAGATTTGCGTTATGCGCGAGAATTTTTCGGACGCAGATTGACGCAGATTTTCGCAGATAAAAATGTAAAAATCAGCGTTCATCCGCGTTCATCCGCGTCCCCTGGATTGGTTGCGGCAGGAGGCCGCGTTATGTTTTCAGTCCTAGCACTTCGTACACTGCCACAGGCTCCTCCCGGCCTTTCACCGTCAACGGGGGCAAAGACCGCACTACCACCAGGTCTCGGACGTGCTGATAACTATTTGCCCCGATGAGCACCTGTCCCCCTTGGGCCGATTCCTCCAGGCGTTTGGCCAGGTTGACCACGTCGCCCACGGCGGTGTAGTTCATGATCTGAGGAGTGCCAACATTGCCTACCACTGCTTGCCCCGTACCGATCCCTACCCCGCAGTTTAGCCGCAGCTCAGGCTCCAGCGTGGCATGGTAAGTCCGTAACCGCTGGTGAATGGCCAGCCCGGCTTTCACGGCGCGTAATACGTGATCATCCTGGCGCAGGGGAGCATTGAAGATAGCCATGATCTCGTCGCCCGCGTACTGGTTGATCGTGCCATCGTGTTCCAAGATAGGTTGCGCCCCGGCAGTGAGGTAGCCATTCAGGACTCCAATCAGCCGTTCCGGTGGAAGATGTTCCGCCAGAGCGGTGAAACCACGCAGGTCAGCGAAGAGGATAGTGACCTCCTGTTCTACTCCGCCCAGCTCCACGCGCTCCGGATTCCGCAGGAGCTTTTCCACCACGCGGGTGGACACGTAACGCTGAAAAGTATCCCGCACCCGCCTTTCGGTATCGAGCAGATCATCCTCACGATGTTTGGCCCGCAGCCGAGCCTGGACGCGGGCCACCAACTCTTTGAGGTTGAACGGCTTGGTAAAGTAATCCTCCGCGCCCAGGTCCAGCCCTTTCACTCGATCGGGGATGGCTCCCCGGGCGGAGAGCATTAGAATCGGGATGCGCGCGGTGTGTGGATCTGCTTTGAGGCGGCGGCACACCTCGTAGCCATCCATCTTGGGCATCATAATATCCAGCAGCAGGAGGTCCGGGGTCTCCTCGCGGGCTTTGGCTAGTGCCTCCTCACCATCAAAGGCAACGACAATTTCGTAGCCTTGGTCAGAAAGTAGCGCCCTCAGAAGCTCAACGCTCTCAAAGCTGTCGTCCGCGATCATGACTTTAGCTTTTTGCACCTGCCACCTCTCCACACTCGCCCCCCACGAGTGGGGCTCCTCCTCCCGCTTCGTTAATTCATTACCCCCCCATTGCGAACTTCTGATACTTGACCTGACCATCCACCTCCCAAGTGTCCACCACTGCCATGATGACCCCGTCGCAGGGCTTGCGGTCCGTCAGGACAGTCTGCCGGGCTGCGGAGCCGGTGGCGTAGAGCACGTAGTCCCCGATTCCGGCCTGGACGGTGTCTACTGCGACCACGTAGGCCCCGGTTTCCTGGCCCTCAACGTCTACCTGCCTGACGACCAGGAATTTCATGCCCTCCATTTTCTCGTCTTTGCGGGTGGCGACCAGGGTACCAACTACTTTTCCTATCAGCATGTCTTTCACCTCCGGGCGCTGCGGTTCGACCGTCTGATGTTGCATTGCAGAGTTCGCATCAGGCAGCGGGCCGCCAGCCCAGGCTATTCCTGTGATGGATACTCAGTAGTTGAGAAATCCGCCCCCCGCCCGGCGCTGAAGCGCCAGGCTCAGCAGCAGAAGCCTGCTTCAGCAGGCTGTGGTGGCCTCGGAGCCGCCGTCCACGTTGGCGAAGGGTGCTTCTGCGCTCTTCGCCTGCTCAGCCTGGACGTTCACGTCCAGGCGACGCGGCAGCAGCACCGACTTTTCTCAAGTACTGATACTGGGATGGTTCACAACAGGTTGACACTTTTTCCTAATAGGCCGTCTGGTGACAATGGATCTGATAGAGTGATCGCCTCAAGACAGGCGGTTTTTGCACCCAAGCTCGTTTGCACCGAGCTGAAGCTCAGGGCTGAGCAGCCCAGGCCCGCTAAAAGCGGGCTATCGGCCCGTTTAAGTGGCCGTTCAGGACGCTTTCAGAGTGTGTCGGAAAACTCGCGTTATGTCACAACCCTCCTGTGCATACATAGATAAAAGTTGACCATAATCGCAATTC
>JAGGZG010000365.1 GCA_021162125.1 Anaerolineae bacterium | reverse complement strand
GTTCCTGCTCGTCGGGTGCCCCTCAACCCCAGCGCCCACCCCAGTGCCGTCCAAGCCGTTCCGGGTGGCCGTGGTGATGCCCAGTGCCATCAACGACCTGGCCTTCAGCCAGAGTATGTACGATGCGTTGGTCGCCATCCAGAATGAGATGGGAAAGGACAAGTTCGACTTCGCTTACTCTGAGGGGATGTTCGTAGTGGATGACGCCGCTGCCGCCATCCGCGACTACGCCACTCAGGGGTACGACCTGATCATCGCCCATGGCTCCCAGTACGGGAGTTCCCTGGCCGAGATCGCCCCCGACTTCCCCAATACCAGCTTCGCCTGGGGAACCACGGTGAACACTTTCTCCGATCAGGGGATCAACAACGTGTTCGCATACGAGGCTCGCTCCGAGCAGGGCGGCTACGTCCTGGGCGTGATGGCGGCCAGCCTGTCGAAGAGTGGGATAATCGGTGTGATCGGCCCCATCGAGACTGGCGATGCCAAGTTGTACGTAGAGGGGTTCAAGGCCGGCGTGCTGGCAACCAAGCCGGATGCCCAGGTCAACGTCAACTGGACCGGTTCGTTCAGCGACGTGGCGCTGGCCTCCGAGGCGGCGCAGACCCACATCAACGCCGGGGCGGACGCGCTGACGGGCACGGCCCAGATGGTGGTGGGGGCTATTGGCGTTGCCGAGGAAAAAGGCGTGCCCTGGTTCGGTACTCAGTCTGACCAGTCCTCGCTGGCACCCGACATCGTGGTGGCCTGCCAGGTGTACGACTGGACGGTGGTGCTGGACGAGATGATCAAACTGATCCAGAATGGCACGCTGGGCGGCAAGGCTTTCGCCATCACCCTGGCCAACGGCGGCCTTAACATCCAGTATAACCCGGGCTACGCCCTGCCGGATGAGGTGAAGGCCCTGGCCGAGAAGACCATCCAGGGGATCATTGACGGCAGCGTCTCTGTCGAGGTCGAGCAGTAAAAATCAGAGTGTCTCCAGGAACCCGTTTTCTTAGAGAAAACGGGTTCCTGAGAGCGTTTTTATCCAGGATCGCCATGACTGATCAGATATTATCCAGGCAGCGGCGTATCGAGCGGGTCGAGATGCGCGGAATCGTCAAGCGATTCCCCGGCGTGTTGGCCAACGACCGGGTAGACTTCGACGTGCGTGCTGGCGAAATCCACGCCCTACTGGGCGAGAACGGCGCTGGCAAGACCACGTTGATGAACATCCTGTACGGGCTTTACCGGCCCGAGCAGGGGCAGATTTTCCTCAATGGCCAGGCTACCGCCATCCACTCGCCGGCCGATGCCATCCGCCTGGGAATTGGTATGATCCACCAGCACTTTATGCTGGTGCCCACTCTATCCGTGGCCGAGAACATAGCCCTGGGCTTGCCCTCCTCGCGAGGCTTCTTACTGGACCTGGACGTGGTAACGGAGCGCATCCGCGAGCTAAGCAGCAAGTACGGGTTGCAGGTAGACCCCACGGCTATGGTGTGGCAACTGGCGGTGGGCGAGCAGCAACGTGTGGAGATCCTGAAAGCGCTGTATCGCGGTGCCGATCTCTTGATCCTCGACGAGCCGACGGCGGTGTTGACTCCGCAAGAGGTGGAAGAGTTGATCGCTACCCTCCGCCGAATGGCCCAGGAAGGCCATGCCCTCATTTTCATCAGCCACAAGCTCCACGAGGTGCTCTCCATCAGCGACCGGGTGACCGTGCTGCGTGATGGACGTGTGGTCAAGACTCTGCCGACCTCGGAGGCGACTCGAGAGGAACTGGCACGGCTCATGGTGGGACGCGAGGTTCTGTTGCGCGTGGAACGCCAGCCGATACAGCTAGGCCCGGTGCGCTTATCGTTGGAGGACCTGTGGGCGGAGGGTGACAGAGGTGTGCCAGCGCTGCGTGGTGTGAGCCTGAGTGTGCGGGCGGGTGAGATCCTGGGCATCGCTGGTGTCTCCGGCAACGGGCAACGTGAACTGGCCGAAGTCATTGCCGGGCTGCGAGTGCCCACCCGGGGCCGGGTGAGTATAGACGGCGTGGATACGTCGGGTTGGCCACCGGACCGCCTGCTGAAACACGGGCTGGCCTATATCCCGGAGGAACGCATGCGCGATGGGGTCATCCGCGATTTCAGTGTGGAGGAGAACTTGATCCTGAAGAACCACACGGACAGGCCCTATGCCAGTGGCATCTTCATGAATTTCGGCAAGATAGCCGAATACGCCGATAACCTGATAGAAAACTTCGATATAAGGACACCCTCGCGCGATACCCCTCTGAAAACCCTGTCGGGCGGCAACATCCAGAAAATGGTCCTGGCCCGCGAGCTCTCGCGGGAACCGCGCGTCCTGGTGGCTGCCCAGCCCACACGCGGCGTGGACATCAGCGCCACGGAATACATTCACCAGCGCTTGGTCGCCCAGCGAACCAAAGGAACGGCTACGCTCCTCATCTCCGAGGACCTGGACGAGATACTCAACTTATCTGATCGCATTGCGGTGATGTACGAAGGCCAGGTCGTGGGTATTGTGGACCAGCATGAGGCTACGGTCGAACGGCTGGGGCTGATGATGGCAGGCGCACACAGGACTTAGAACTTATCCGAGGGACACGAGAGGGCAAGCTGAGAACCCCGTTTTCTCCAAGAGAACGGGGTTCTTGGTTTCAGGCGTCTTGTGAGGGAAGCTCTCTCTTCACGCCCTTTGTGGAGAGACACTGGGGGCTGGTCGAGCCATCACGTGGCTCAACTGCAACGGGATGGACGCGGGCGCTTTTCTTGGCAGTAATGCCTCGATGTATTTTTCTAGCTCCGAGGTGCTAAAAGGTTTCTCGATGAAGGCATTCGCGCCAGCGGCGAGGACTTCCATCCTGACGTGCGGTCCCGACCATGCGGACACGACGAGAATCGGGATGTGGGAAGTTGTGGGATCGGCACGCAGCCGCCGACATGTCGCAAACCCATCTTGACCGCTCATCACCAGGTCGAGCAGGATGAGGTCGGGCTGCTCCTGGCGAGCGACGAAGAGACAGGTAGGACCGTTGTCGGCCTGAACGACCCGATAACGACTGAGGCGTAGCGCCTTTGCTAACACGCTGCGGAAAGTATCGTGATCGTCTACGATGAGAACTTTGGGTGCGATGTACAGTGCCATGTGGCTCACTCCCGTTTGAGCGTTGCAATGATGACGGCGCAAAAGACTGTTTTCTGAGTTCGCTTGGATTGCTCTGCGTGCGTTGGCCAGAGCTGGCGCAGCCTGGCTTCACTGCCCGGCTGAATCAAAAACTGCTCCTACTATACTACAAAATTCGAGATATGTGGGTTGAAGGAGTGTTAACGTTGGGTTGAAATCGTGTTGCAGGGCATGAGCACTTCCGGCGATCAGTAGTCCTCTATGAAGCGCACCATAGCGGCCAGGACGGCTCGCACCAACTCCTCGCCCAAAGCACCCATCTTGATGTCAATGAACATCTGCTCTTCGGGCAAGCGCTCGTCCACGCGGTCAAGCTCCTCGCGGACGTAATGGACCAGGGTGTCTTCGTTCTCCGCGATGAACTCCAGAATGTCGTCCTTTGCCAGGCGGAGCAGGGAATTGCGTACCAATCGCGGCAGAGCCATCGGTGACCTCCTCAGTGAGATGCTATCGTTATTTACTCACACGCATGTTCCTGTCGCCAGCCGCGTTTCAGGTCTGCTTCGTCGAAGGCGGCCAGCGCGTCCTCGTACTCCTCCGTCGTGAGTTTGCGCCCCAGCAGTGGATGGCCCACTGCCCGATAGGCCGGGAAGTACTGGCCCATCAGACTGACGTGGACGCGGGGGGAAAGCTCACTCGCGATCCAGTGCAACACTTCCCGCGTGCCGGCCAGTCCGCCGGGCAGCACCAAGTGCCGGATGATGAGCCCTCGCTGGGCAATGCCCTCGCCGTCGAGGAGTAGTTCATCCCCCACCTGGCGGTACATTTCCCTCAGAGCGGCACGATTATGTTCGACGTAACGCGAGAAGCCCGACAGCCGGCGGGCGACGTCGTCAGTGGCGTATTTAGCGTCGGGCAGCCAGACGTCCACCACGCCATCGAGCAGGCGCAGGACTTCGACGCTCTCGTATCCGCTGGAGTTGTAGACCAGCGGCAGGCGCAGGCCCATCTCCACAGCCAGGGACAGGGCAGCCAGGATCTGCGGCACGAAGTGGGTGGGGGTGACCAGGTTAACGTTGTGCGCTCCGCGTTGCTGGAGCTCAACCATCATCTCCGCCAGTCGCTCCACGGTGACCACGTTGCCCACGCCGAGTTGGCTGATGGGGTAGTTTTGGCAGAAGAGGCAACGCCCGGTGCAACCGGAGAAGAAAATCGTGCCCGATCCGCGCGCGCCACTGATGGGCGGCTCCTCCCAGGGGTGCAGGGTCCAACTGGCCACCTTCGGCTGGGCCCCGCTGCGGCAGAAGCCCTCCTCGCTGGACAGACGATCCGTGCCACATTCGCGAGGACAGAGGCGGCAGGGAGCCAGGAGGTCGTAAACCGCCTCGACGCGGCGGGCGAGCTCGCCGGAGCGATTCAGTGCCAGGTAACCGGGTTCACGAATCATACCTCCATCCGCCGTATCCGCTCCCACTCCGGCACGCTTTCGTCTACCTCCAGCAACTCCCGCCGCAGATCGAAAATCTGATCTCGCAGCAGGGCCGCCTTCTCGAACTCCAGAGCCTCCGCTGCGGCGTGCATCTGCTTCTCCAGTTCTTTGATGACGCGCGTGAGCTCGTCCTTGGGCAGGCGGCGGGTGACGCGATATTCGGCCTTCTCCTCGGCAACGGCACGCACCCGCTCGGTCAGGTCGTGTATCTCTTTAATGATGCTGGCCGGGGTGATTCCATGGGCTTCGTTGTAGGTGATCTGTTTGAGGCGGCGGCGGTTGGTTTCCTCGATGGCCCGTCTCATCGAGTCGGTGATCCGGTCTGCGTACATGATGGCCTGCGCGTTCACGTGTCGCGCGGCGCGGCCAATGGTCTGAATGAGCGCGGTGTCCGAGCGCAGAAAACCCTCTTTGTCCGCGTCGAGGATGGCTACCAGCGAGACTTCTGGTAGGTCCAGCCCCTCGCGCAAGAGGTTGATGCCGACCACCACGTCGTACACCCCCATGCGCAGGTCGCGCAGAATCTCCACCCGCTCGATGGTCTGAATCTCCGAGTGCAGGTAGTGCACCTTGATGCCCATCTCTAACAGGTAGTCGGTCAGATCCTCGGCCATGCGCTTGGTCAGCGTGGTGACCAGTACCCGCTCGCCGCGCTGCACTCGCTTGTTGATCTCACCGATGAGGTCGTCAATCTGGCCTTCCGTGGGCCTGACGATCACCTCGGGGTCCACCAGGCCAGTGGGGCGGATAATCTGCTCCACTACCTGCTCCGAGTGTTCCAATTCGTAGGGCCCCGGCGTGGCCGAGGTGTAGATCACTTGATTTATCTGCCGCTCGAATTCCTCGAAAGTCAGCGGGCGGTTGTCGAGGGCGCTGGGCAGGCGAAACCCGTACTCGACCAATGTTTCCTTGCGCGAACGGTCGCCGTGATACATGCCGCGAATCTGGGGGATGGTCATGTGCGATTCGTCCACGAACAGCAGGTAATCCTCGGGGAAGTAGTCGAGCAGAGTCCACGGCTGCTGCCCCGGTTCCCGACCCGAAAGGTGTCGCGAGTAGTTCTCGATGCCGGCGCAGTATCCCACCTCACGCAGCATCTCCAGGTCGTAGCGGGTGCGCTGCTCCAGGCGTTGGGCCTCCAGCAGTTTGCCCTGGGCCCGTAGCTCGGCCAGTCGTTCCTCCAGCTCCTTCTCGATGTTGGCCAGGGCGATGGGTAGGTAGTCCTGGCGGGTGACGAAGTGACGTGCGGGGAAGATTTGCACCTCGTCCAGTTCGGCCAGCACCTCGCCGGTGAGGGGGTCAATCTGGGTCAGGCGCTCCACCTCGTCCCCCCAGAAGCCGATGCGGTAGGCCAGTTCCTCGTAAGCAGGGTAGACCTCCAGGGTGTCGCCTCGCACGCGGAACTTCCCCCGTCCGAAGTCGTAATCATTGCGCTCGTAGTAGATTTCCACCAGGTGGCGCAACACGCGGTCGCGGCGGCGCACCTCGCCCCGCTTGAGCACGACAACGTCCTGGCCGTACTCGTCCGGCGAGCCGATGGAGTAGATGCACGACACGCTGGCGACGATAATCACGTCACGGCGGGTGAGCAGTGAGGTAGTGGCTGCCAGGCGCAGCCGTTCGATCTCCTCGTTGATGCTGGCATCCTTCTCGATGTACAGGTCGTGCCTGGGGATGTACGCTTCGGGCTGGTAGTAGTCGTAGTAGCTCACGAAGTACTCGACGGCGTTGTGGGGGAAGAGATCCCTGAACTCAGCGTAGAGCTGGGCGGCCAGGGTCTTATTGTGAGCGATGACCAGCGCCGGCCGCTGAACACGCTCGATGACCTGGGCCATGACGTAGGTCTTGCCAGTGCCCGTAGCGCCGAGCAGGGTTTGGTGCTTATAGCCCCGTTGTAATCCCTCGACCAGCTTCTCGATGGCCTGCGGTTGGTCGCCGGTAGGTTGAAAGTCGGATACCAGTTTGAATCTCTGCACGGTTTTCATTCCTGGTCAACGGTGCAGTAGGGCACAGCCGCTGTGCCCCCACCGATTTGGTGTTTTTCACTGGCCGGTGTATAATCAATATCGTCAGGTGACAGTCAATGTCATTAAGATAAGACCTCCGAGGTCTCCGGTGGAGTCTCACAGGTGCAAATTATACCATATTTGCTGCAAATTCCCGTCGCGCAAGGGCCGCACAAGACCTCGGAGGTCTGGGCGATTCCTTAACTTAATGACATTGAGGTGACAGTCACCTCGGAGGTGACTGT
>JAGGZG010000018.1 GCA_021162125.1 Anaerolineae bacterium | reverse complement strand
AGCCGTAGCGACCCCGCTGTGTATCTTTTTTACCGGATGGAGTACCCCGGCCGTTGGATTTGTGCAGTGGCGAAGAGACTTGATAGCGAGGGTTTCTTGATCACAGCCTACCCGACAGATGCGATTAAGGAAGGGGAACGGACATGGAGCAGGTAAAAGTATTCTATGACCGAGCAGGGAATACGCTAACCGTTTGGTTTGGTGATCCGCAAGATGAATATATCTGCGAGGAAACCGGTGACGAAGTGATTTTGATGAAAGATCGGACGGGACGGGTCATTGGCTTCGAGAAGCTCAACTTCGCAGTCCCGGCCCCGGAACAACTGCGATTCGCCATCGAGGCAGTGGGTGTGTGATGCCAAATCGTCTTTCCAAGTTTCTCATACGCGCTCGGTACAATGTGTTGCAGGAGGCGACTTTGAGAACGAAGGTTAAGATAATTATTCTCGTGGTGTTGACCGTAGCCCTGTTGGGATGCAACCTGACCAGGCTGGGCCTGCCTGCACCCCAGCCGACACCACCGCCGGTGCCGGTGGTGATTGTAGCTACACCCACCCCCTTGCCGGAGGGGATGGTCGCTAACGCCGACGCAGAGGAACTGCTGTTGATCAACGTTTACAAGCGGGTGAGCCCCTCGGTGGTCAACATCAGCGTGATAGCCCAAAACCCGCTGGATTCCAGTTTGGCCTCTGGTTTCGTTTACGACACCGAGGGCCACATCGTCACCAACCATCACGTGGTGCAGAACGCCAAACGCATCTGGGTCACGTTCTTCGACGGCACACGGGTGGAGGCTCAGGTCGTGGGCAGCGATGCGGACAGCGACCTGGCGGTTATCAAAGTGGACCGACCGCCGGAGTTGCTGAATCCCGTGGAATTGGGGGACTCGGCAACCGTCGAGGTGGGACAGCGAGCCATCGCCATCGGCAACCCCTTCGGCCAGGAGTGGACGATGACCACCGGCATTGTCAGTGCGATAGGCCGCGTTTTTCCCCAGCAGAGTGGTTTCTCCATTGCAGAGATCATCCAGACGGACGCCGCTGTCAATCCGGGTAATTCCGGTGGGCCGTTGCTGGATTCGCACGGGCGCGTCATCGGAGTGAATACTTTCATAAACTCGCCGGTGCCCGGGTCCGTGGGAGTGGGGTTTGCTGTGCCCATCAATCTGGTGAAGGAAGTCGTACCCCAGCTCATCGCCACGGGGCACTACGCCCACGCCTGGTTGGGAATCAGCGGCCGCACGATTATCCAGGAACTCGTGGACGCACTCCACCTGCCGGTGACACAAGGCGTCCTGGTGGAGGTAGTGGACCCCAACGGGCCATCCGCTAAGGCTGGCCTGCGGGGTGGCACGCACGAGGTAGAGGTCGAAAACTTTCTTACCCCGGTTAAGGCCGGTGGGGACATCATCACTGCCATTGATGGCGTGCCGGTGCACAGCATGGACGACATTATCACCTACTTGCAGCACACTGTGGTCGGGCAGACCGTGGACCTGACCGTCGTGCGCGATGGTGAGGAGATGCACATCTCAGTGGTACTGGGCAAGCGGCCTGAACGTTAGTACCCCCTGACGGTGTACACCTTGTGCTCCCTGGGGAGCGGTCATCCGGCGCGATAATCCCCCTCGGTTCGGATGGCCGCAGGAGGAGATGGATGTGTCGAGACGTTCCACTTTCACGCTGATTTTTGCCGGTTCCTTGCTGACCCTGATATTGGGTGGATGTCTCATCAACGCGCCACAGGCTGCAACTCTGCAGCCGACTCCCACCCCGATCGTCGTGGTGGTCACCCCCACGCCCTTGCCCGCCGAGGCCTTCGCTGCGGCGGACGCCGAGGAGCAGTTGATCGTCAACATCTACGAACGGGTGAGCCCGGCAGTGGTGCACATTACCAGCCAAGTGATCACCCTGGACTTCTTCTGGGGGCCGGTGCCCCGCGAGGGCACTGGCTCCGGCTTTGTGATTGACCGCGAGGGACACATCGTTACCAATAACCACGTGGTGGAGGGAGCAGAGCGTATCGAAGTCACCCTGGCGGACGGGACAGTGGTCCCGGCCCAGGTAGTGGGGGCTGACCCTTATAACGACCTGGCCGTGATCCAGATTGACGTGCCGGCCGAGGTCTTACATCCCGTGGAACTGGGCAGTTCCGCCAATCTACGAGTGGGACAGCGGGCGATAGCCATCGGCAATCCCTTTGGCCTGGATCGCACGCTGACCACCGGGGTGATCAGCTCATTGGGACGGATCATCGAAAGCGACGGCCGGCCGCTGGGCGAGATGATCCAGACCGACGCGGCCATCAACCCCGGCAACTCCGGCGGGCCACTGTTGGACTCGCGTGGCCGGGTGATCGGGGTAAACACCGCCATCCGCAGCGGTGCGGAGAACATCGGCTTTGCCGTGCCGGTGGATACCGTCAAACGTGTGGTGCCGCAACTGATTGCCACGGGCCACTACGAGCACCCCTGGATAGGCATCCTGGCCTACGCAATCACGCCCCGCCTGGCTCAGGCTCTGGATTTGCCGGTGGATCGAGGACTGCTGGTGGCCCAGGTATACCGCAATAGCCCGGCCCAACGGGCTGGGTTGCGGGGCGGCACGAGCCAAGTGCGCGTTGGCAACTATCGAGTCCTGACCGGGGGGGACATCATCACCGCGATTAACGGCGTGCCGGTAGACAGCATGGACAGCCTGACCGTGTACCTGGAAAGCAAGACTCAGGTGGGCGATACCGTGGAACTGAGTGTTATCCGCGATGGGCAGACGATGACGATCCAGGTTGAGTTGGAGGCACGCCCGCAGGCGACCGGTTAAAAGTATGTGCAGAAGGCTCTCATCAATGCTGATCAGGAGGTGAAGGACGATGGATGACACATCCTCACATCCGATGGACGAGCCCTGTTACGCCATCAGCGTGGCTGCCAAGTTAGTGAACCTGCATCCCCAGACCCTGCGTCATTACGAGAAGTTAGGTCTGGTCAGCCCCTATCGCTCGGAAGGGGCACGACGGTTGTATTCCCCGCGCGACATCGAGCGCCTGCGCAAAATCGTCCGCCTCACCAACGACCTGGGTGTCAATCTGGCCGGGGTGGAAGTGATTCTGAATATGTGTGAGCAGATGGCGAAGATGCAGGCCGAGATGGAGCGAATGCAAGCCGAGTTCGAAGCGGAGATTGCGCGCCTGCGCGAGATGCTGGAGTAGGCGCGCTCGCCATTTTTACCCAAGGCTAAAGGAGGGCAGAAATGTTCACCACCGACGATTTGCAGGAACTGGTCGAGTTCCGGAGTACAGGCGCTCCAGTACTCAGCGTCTACCTCAACGTAGACCCCACCCAACATACCACGGAAGAGTACCGGCTCGCCCTAAAGGGCCTGCTCAAGGAGGCAGGCGACGAGGCTGCGCCTGAGGACATCGCCGAGGTGGAGAAGTATTTCGATTTTGAGTACGACTGGCAGGGCAAAGGTGTGGTGGTATTCTCCTGCCAGGAAGAGGGCTTCTGGCGAGCCTACTCCCTGGCAGTGCCAGTGCCAAACCGTGTGTACGTTGGCCCGCAGCCCTACATTAGACCCTTGACCGAAGTGCTCGACGACTACAGCCGCTACGGGGTGGTGCTCGTGGATCGGGAAGGAGCGCGGCTGTTTATGTTTGAGCAGGGTGAACTCCAGGAGACTGCTGGCACGATGGGCGAGCTCCCCAAGCGCCACAAGAAGGGTGGTTGGGCGGCACAGAAATACCAGCGGTGGGCCGATGAACACGCCCAGCGCAATCTGAAAGAAGCTGCCGAGCTCACCGCCAAATTCTTCGCCGGCGGACGCTGTAACCGGTTGATCCTGGGCGGCACCGAGGAGAACGTGACCCTGTTTAAGGCTATGCTGCCCAAGTCGCTGCAAAATATGGTCGTGGGTACCTTTGCTATTGATATGGGTGCCACCGAGTCCGATGTACTGGATCGTTCACTGGAGGTGATTCGCCAGGTCGAGCGCGAGCAGGAAAAGCAACTTGTGGATCAGTTGATCGCTGCCTGGAAACGTGGCCAGGCCGTCGTCGGCCTGTCCGACACTATAGCTGCTATCCAGGAACAACGGGTGCACACCCTGCTCGTTATCGGGGATTACGGCGAAGCAGGTTATCGCTGTGAGTCGTGTCATTATCTCACCTTGCAGGAACGCACAGCGTGCCCCCTGTGCGGAGGGGAGATAAAGCGTACGGACGACATCGTGGATCACGCCGTGCACCGCGCCATGGAACAGGGGGTGGAGGTGGAGGTGGTGCGCGATAACGAGGAACTGGAGAAAGTCGGGAAAATCGGGGCGATCCTGCGATACTGACGTCGAGAGTTCGGCTCTAGACCTCCGGGGTTTAGAAGGCCTCGGAGGTCTGTCATAAGGGTGGTTGTGTCCTATGCTGTCCTTTTCGTGGCGAAGAACGCTGGCAGTGACGTGGAAAGAGGTCGTGCACATCGTCCGCGACGCACGGACGCTGTTCCTGGTCACCTTGCAGCCGGCGATCATGCTGGTCGCCCTGGCCTACATGTTCACTCTGGATGCTGAGCGCTTCCCTCTGGCAGTGCTGGATCAGGATCGAACGGCTCTCTCCAGGGAGTACGTGGCAATGATCACCAGTGACGGGACGTTTCAGCTTCGCGGGTGGCCGGACACTCTGCGGGAGGCAGAGGCCCTGCTGGTCAAGGGACAGGTGCGGGCCGTGGTGGTCATCCCCTCCGGGTTCATGGATGACTTGCAGGCGCGGCGTCCGGGTACGGTGCAGGCTCTCATTGACGGTACCGACCCCAACGCTGGTGGCCAGGCGCTGGCCCAGTTGAATGCGCGGACACAGGCTTTTGGCGCACGTTACTTGCCTGGCGGCCTATCCCCAACAGACCAAGCACAACCGATAGACGTGCGCACGCGGGTGTGGTACAACCCCACGTTGAAAGGACTGTACAGCATGGTCCCTGGCCTCATCGCCGTGGTGATGAGCACGCCCGCCTTTGCCATAGCGGTCTCTGTCACTCGCGAGCGGGAGGTGGGCACCCTGGAGGGGTTGATCGTCACCCCTCTGCGCAACGGCGAATTCCTGGTGGGCAAGTTCCTGCCCTACGTCGCCAGCGGCCTATTGGGAGCCGTCCTCACTGCCGCTGTGGCCGTGTTCTGGTTTCGAGTGCCATTTCGCGGCAACTTTCCCCTCTTCCTGCTGCTCTCCGCCGACTTCCTGCTGGGCAGCCTGTGGTTGGCTCTGCTCATCGCCAATTTCTTGAGCAGCCAGCAGGCGGCGTCGGTGGCCGTGTTCCTCGTCTTTTTCCTGCCCAGCTTCTTTCTGGCGGGGTTGCTGCGCCCCGTGGACAGAACCTCCCTGACCGCTCAGGTCGAGGCCTTTGTTTTGCCCACCACGCACTACATCACCATCAGCCGGGGAGTGTTCCTGAAGGGCGTCGGGCTAGCGGATCTATGGCAACCGGCTCTGGCTCTGAGCGGGATCGGTGTCATAGCATTGACACTCAGCATTGCGCTATTCAAGCGCAAGCTGGCCTAGTTCTCCACACGACACACACTTATGCTGACGCTGACCCGTATCCTTAATCTCGCTACTAAAGACTTCATACAGATCGTCCGGGACCGGCTTCTGGCCTCTTTCATCGTCCTGGGCTCGACGTTCCAGCTCGTGTTGCTGGCCCTGGCCACGTCCAGAGAAGTCGCCGACCTGCCAATGGGCATCCTGGACCTGGACAAAAGCCAGCAGAGCCGGGCGCTGGTCACTGCCCTGGACAACACCAAAGAGCTGTACTGGTCACAGGTTCTCGCTAGCATGGAGCAGGCTGACGACTTGCTCGATAGCGGCGGGATCACCATAGCGGTGATTATCCCCCAGGGCTTTGCCTCGGACCTGGCCGCCGGTCGCCGACCACAGGTGCAGATTCTGGCCGATGGGACTAACGTCTGGGGGGGTAGCACGGTGGTGAGCGCTGCCGAGGGGGTGATTGCCCACTTTGGGCAGGCGCTTGTGCTGGAGAGAACCGGTCACTCGGCGCCGGCCCCGCTCGAGCTACGGCCCAAAGTGCGCTTCAACGAGGATCTGAGTGGCAAATACTTTGCCATTCCCGCCGAGTTGGGGTTGATCGTGTACATGGTCACTCTGCTGGTGTCGGCGGCGGGGATCGCCCGCGAACGAGAACTGGGCACGTTGGAGCAACTCATGGTCACCCCGCTGCGCCGCGTGGAGCTCATCGTGGGCAAAGCAATTCCGGCGGTGGTCATCCCCTTCGTGGACTTCCTGATGATGCTGGCCATTACCGTGGGGGTGTTTCACATTCCGCTGCGGGGCTCATTGTTTCTGCTAATGGCCCTCACTCTGCTGTTCATCGTTGCCGAGCTGGGTTTTGGGCTGGTGATCTCGGCCATCTCCGCTAATCAGCAACAGACTTTTCTCTTCGTCTTTCTGCTGGGCATACTGGACATGGCCTTTTCCGGCTATCTGGTGGCGGTGGAGAACATGCCACCCGTGCTGAGGTTTGCGTCGAATTTCTCCCCCATCCGCCATTATCTGATAATTGTGCGCGGCGTCATGCTCAAAGGGGCGACGCTGCGCGACCTGTTGCCGCAGACGCTGGCTCTCGTTGCCCTGGGTGCGGGCATTCTAACGCTCACTTTCAGGAGTCTGCGCAAGCGATTGGATTGACCCGCTGTCGTGTGGCAGTGGGATGAGAACCTATTTTTTAGGAGGCGCAACTGTGCAAATCCAAATCCTGTACCGCCCATCGTACTCGCTAGCTGTCGTCAAGCTAGACCCCGGCGAGACCATCCGCACGGAAGCAGGGGCGATGGTCAGCATGACCCCCGGCATGAGGCTGGAGACAAAGGCGCAAGGCGGGCTGTTGGCCTCGCTGAAGCGATCTGTCCTGGGCGGGGAAAGTTTTTTCGTGAACTCTTATCGCGCCCCGGCGCAGGGAGGGGAGATCACCCTGGCCCCGGCCCTACCCGGCGATATGGTCGTCCACCCCTTGCAGAACGAGACCCTGGTGGTGCAATCAGGCTCATACGTTGCCTCATCCGAGGGGGTGAACCTCGACACCAAGTGGGGCGGGGCTAAAACCTTCTTCGCCAGCGAGGGACTGATCATGCTCAAGGCCAGTGGCACGGGCTCGCTGCTGCTCTCCAGCTATGGGGCCATCCACGAGGTCAATCTGGCGGCCGGCCAGTCCTATACCGTGGACACCGGTCACCTGGTGGCCTTTACCGAGGGCATGGGTTTCAAGGTTCGTCGCGTAGGCGGGTTGAAATCGACGCTGTTCAGCGGTGAGGGGCTGGTGGTGGACCTCAGCGGGCCGGGGCGAATCTTCATGCAAACCCGCAGCCAGGATGCATTCCTGGCCTGGTTGCTGCCCAAGCTGCCAACCGGCGAGTCCGGCGGCAAGGGCTTCCACGTGAGACTGGGGTGACAGCAACGTGACGGTGGATACAAGTCCACCGTCACGTTTTTACGTAGCATCCTGCCAGGTGTACTTTCAGCCCCCGCAGAGGCCGCCCATCGGTGATGCGCTCCAGGAGGACGCCTACCCAGAACAGTATCTTGTGCAGGGCGACGTAGGAGGGATCGCCGATAAAATAAAACGCCTCGCAGCGCAGGCCAGCCTGGCGCAGAAGCGTGTCCAACTTTCGTCGCGTGTTGGCCCGGTAGACCACGGGAAAGGTATCGGCCTCGGCCCGCGCGTACACGCGGGGCACCAGGCGACGTTGTACCCAGGCCGGGATCAGGCGGTTGATCACCACGACGTAGTTGAGCGCGTTTGGAGTGAGGAACACGAAATGACCACCGGGTCGCAACGCGCGCGCCACCTCACTGAAAGCGGCCTGGGGGTTGGCCAGATGTTCAATAACCCACGAACACAATACCAGGTCGAAACTGGCCTCGGGAAAGGGAAGGGCGTCTGCCAGGGCTACGGCGCGGCGCACAACGGGCGCACGGTATTCGACCAGGGAGGACAGGTCGGGGTCCACGCCGACGGGCAGGGCCACGTGATCGGCGAGCAATTCCATCACTCCACCGCGCCCGCAGCCTAGGTCGAGCACTCGTGCCTGCGGGGTGGCGTGCTGTCGCGCCAACGCCTCGTAAATCTGGCCGCTAGTGCGGTAGCCGGGCCGCAAGCGAGCGTATAGCTCACGATACCAGTTTTGCCTGTCCAGCGAGATCACTAAACCTTGTCTCCATCACGGGTCAGCCGATTAATCCGATGCACCCGATGCGCCCGATAGCCCCCATCGGCTTGATCAGCTCCATCGGCTGACCGGGCTCAATCGGCTGACCGTTTCACAATGGCTTGCGGGCAAACATGGTGAACAGATCACCGAAGTTGACGGGCACGGCCAGGCTCTGTAATCCCAGGGCGTGCACGGCGCGGTTCAGACTGCGGGATAGCACGGGGGTGTACGCCTCCAGCCGGGAGATCAAGTATCCCAGGCGCAAATAGCGTCCCTGGTTCGTCCAACGCAGTACCCGAAAACCCACCTGTTCTAGCATCTGTCGCAGGGTGCGTGGCGAGAAGTAGAAAAGGTGCATCTCCATCAACCAGGGCCAGCGGTGGCCCATCAGCCGGGCGAAAGGGCTCTCGATGTTGATGGTGTGCACGGAGAGCAGGCCACCCGGCTTGAGGATACGGTAGATCTCTGTTACTTCCTCCCGTGGGTCGGCCAGGTGCTCGATCACGTCCCACATGGTGACCACGTCGAATGAGGCCGGCGGGAAGGCGGCCTGGTGCAGCGTGCCGGTGATTACCTGCAATCCACGAGCCTGCGCCTGCGACGCTGCCCAGCGGGAAGGTTCCACCCCCCAGGCATCCCAACCGCGCTCGCGGGCGATTTCGATGAAGACTCCGACGTGACAGCCCACGTCCAGCAGTCGCGTGCCGCTCGCCGGTGGGGCGAGGTCTTCCAGGGGGCGCAGATTGCGCCGAAAGGTGAGCACCCGCCCCTCGCGCTCCTCCAGGTAGAGCGGATCTTCCACCTCCTCGTAGTCGTCCAGGATGTCGTCCGCTTTGCGGCGGGGGTTGGTGTACACCAGCCCGCACTGACGGCAGCGCACGATGGTGTAATGTTGGCCGTAGCCGGGGCAGGTGCAGTTGTACCGGGTTACATCGTGGTCGCTCTCGTTTTCGGGCAGTGTGCTGGGGTAAAGGACAACGCTATCTGTGGAACCACACAGGTTACAAGGGATGTACTCTAAAGTCATTGGCATCACCGCTGTTGGGATGCTGCGGGGGGCAAGTCTGAACTGAAAAGGCGCTCCATGCCCAGGCGCACGACCGTGTACATGGCCCGCAGAATCTCCTGGCGGGAGATTTTGGAAGCCCCGTGTCGCCGGTTCTCGAAGATGATGGGCACCTCGGCCACGCGCCAGCCCCGGCGCTGTACACGATACAGCATCTCGATGAGAAACGAATACCCGTTGGAGAAGATGGTATCCAGATCAATGCTCTCCAGCACCTCCCGCCGATAGCAGCGAAAGCCGGCCGTACAATCCATAGCCTGTAGCCAGAGCACCATTTTGACGAAGGCGTTAGCGCCCCAGCTGAGCGCCTTGCGGGGCAGGGTGCAGTAACGGGTACCTCCGCCCCGCACGTAACGCGACCCGATTACCAGGTCGGCGTCACGACTCCTGTTCACCAGGTCCGGGACGTAGCGGGGATGATGCGAGAAGTCGGCGTCCATGGTCAGGATGCGATCAGCGCCCATGCTCAACGCAGCTTTGAAACCGGCGACGTAGGCCGTGCCCAGGCCCAGCTTGCCCGAGCGATGTATCACCCGCACGTGAGAGTTGCTCGCGGCGAGTTCGTCGGCGATAGCGCCCGTGCCATCCGGGGAATTGTCGTCCACGACGATGACCTGTATCTCGATAGGCAGCGCTAGAAGCTGTTCCACCAACGGGCGTATATTCTCCCTCTCGTTGTAGGTGGGGACAATTACAACGTTAGACATCCTCACTCCTTAGAAACCAAAAGTGTGCAGGAGTCGCGCTTAGTCCTGCCGCTGATAGATTGTAAGCGGCCCCACTCCCTGGTCTGAAATCCGGGCCACAGGGCGATAGGCGGCTTTGAACCAATCGGTGGCTATGATGGGCACCCACGATTCGGTCGGCACGTCAACGATGAAATCCGGCTCATATCTCTGCAATGCTTCCTCAATTGTATATTCCACCCCATGGCTCAAATAGGGCACCAACTCCGGTGTCACCAAACCATAAAGGTCTATCATCCTCCGGCGGGAGTAGTAACCCAAAGCCCCGATCTCCAGGGCGGCTATGCTGGCATCCTCGTCACTGTTGGCCAGGAACCAGTCACTCGCTGTCTGGTACAGCCTCACCCGAGGCTCTAGCATCTGTCCTTGATGACTCCAGATCGCCGAGGAGGTCTGGCCGTAAATTATCAGTACCAGCAATAGTCCTGTAAGCAATATTGGCGTGGTGGCCGTGAGCCGCATTCTGTCCGCCAGCAGGTGGAAAAAGTTGAATAGAAAAAGCAGGCCCAGGGCTACGATGATGGCTCCTGCACTCACCAGGGGCGCGTAGTACCAGGCGTAGGTAGGAGCGCCTAGCAAAGTATAGGCTATGACATACAGAGCTGCCCAGACGACGATCAACCTCCATGCCCGGCCAGCGTGCCGGAGCTGCACGATGCCTAGCAATGACAGGGGCAGGAAAAGGATGTAAAGGCCGCTGCGTCTCTGGTACACTGCTCCCCATAGTAATATCCCCTTCAGAAAAGAATACGCTCCTGGCACGCTGGCGGCGGACACTTTGGCGGCAACGGAGTTGGGGAGCGGGGAACCAAACGCCAGCAGCGAGAATGCAAACCACGGTAAAGTCACGGCCAGGTAGAGGCCAATCTGCCGCAACGGTAACCGCCGCCTCCGTAGGATATAATCACCTCCCAGAACGGCGACCATGAGCGTGGCATCGGCTCTGGTCACCGTCGCTAGGGCGAGGGCCAGGCTGGCCCAATTAAGGTACTTGGCGGTATACGAGGTCACGGCCGCCATTAAAAGCATTATGAGGAACATGGTCTCCATCCCAAAGGTGGACAGCACCAGTGGGTTGGTGATCAGGATCAGAGAAGCAGTGAAACCAATCATGCGCTGGTTCAGTTCGCGGCCAAGCAAGTACACGAAGATTCCACAACCGGCCAAAGCAACAGTGCTGATCACGTGGCTGAGAGTGGGGAAATCGGGCCAAAGCAACCCTAATGTCGCCAGGACGAGAGTGTACAAAGGAGTGGTCGTGCCCAGCACCCATTGACCGGGATTATAGGTAAAGCCTTGCCCTTCCACGATATTACGGGCATAACGATAGGTGATAAAGGCGTCATCGAAGGCAAACCCGTGATAGAGGTAGCCTGCACCCAGGGCTGTTAGAGCCAGGATGAGCACGAAGGCCGTATCGTTTCGCGTCCAACGCATCATCGTGGGCCGGTTTATTTCTGCTTGCATCTCAGAAGTAATCAACTGTCTCAAACCTCAGTCCGTTGCAAACACCCCTAGCTCGTCAGGCGACACGTCGTGCGAAAGCCCGTAGAATACTCGATATGGCCCAATCTCCCGTTCCTGGAACGCAATCTGCCGGGCAGTGAACCGCTCGCGCAATAACGCATCCAGGGCCGGCTGGTTGCTGGTGACGTATACCACGCGATCCGCCTCACGCACCCGGGCAGTGTACGCCGGGTAGCGGTCGTCACTCTCGACGTAGGCCAGGTTCTCTTTGTACGGCAGCCGGGGGGCGAGGATCACCCGTTCATCAGAAAGGAAGGCGATCCGGTAAGCCACCCAGTAGTTACTGTACCCGTAAGGCTGGCCCCGTTCCAGCAGGAAGGCGATGAGCTCGGCGTCGTGCGTGTTGTCGAACTGGAAGCGGGTGTTGAACTGGGTGGTGATTTTCGCTGCTCCCTGCGCGCCTCGGACGTGCCCCACCAGGTTGAACGCCAGCACGAAGACGAGTGCCACGGCAAAAAACGCTCGGCTGCGCTGCCTTAACACCTCCAGAAAATCCGCGCTGAAGATGCACAACGGCACGTACAACGGCAGCAGGTAGCGCCCCGTTGGATCGCTGCCGAACCGCGTGCCCACGAACAGCACGACAAAAGAGCCCACCAGCAGCCAAAGCAGCCCGTAGCTGTTGCTATCACCGGGGCGGCGACCGGCGAGCCAGCGAGCGCAGCCGTGCACCAGGACTGCCCCGTAGAAAACGAGTGCCAGCGGGGCCAACACCAGCGATACCCACTCCGCCGACCACGGATAGTGCAGCCCCAGTAATCCGGTCAGACCAACGAGGAAGAACCCCACGAACCGGGTGCCCAGAGGCAGGATGGGGGCCAGCGGGCCACCGGCGGTCTGTGGGTTGTAAAGGGCAAGCAAACCGGCCTGGCCGTGGGTGAAGTTGTAGATCCACCACGGGCTGCTGAAGACCAGGAAGGCCAGCCCGGCCAGCAAGTAACCACGCCACGGGCGCAATCTAAGCTGCCAGAGCAGAAAAAGTCCGACTGGCACCAGGTATACGGCGATCAGGCCCAGTGTCCAGAACCCGATCCCTGCCGCCGCGCCCAGGGCCAACCAATGATACCAGGACTCTCTCCTCCCCTCTGCCAGATCGTGGCCGAGGAGGAGCACCAGGTTGCCCAGCAGTAAAACCTCGCCGTAGCCGCCCAACGTGGCCGTGGTGTACAGGGTGAGCAGCACTGGCGGCAGAGCGATGTACAGCGCGCTGAACAGGGCTGCTTCTTTGCTGGAACAAAAACGGCGAGCCAGCAGCCAGGTGGACACGATCAGCCCGACGAAAAGTGCCACTTGCACCAGGCGCATGGCCAGGGTCGAGATGCCGAACAGGGCAAAGGCTCCGGCGATCAGCCAGGCGTCCAGGCTGCCCATGTAAGCCTGACCGTAGTAGAATATTGGGCGTTCCCCGGCCAGGATGTGGCGGGCCATCAGGCCGACCACCGCCTCGTCGGAGTTGAGGGGCACGGCGTCTGTGGCCAGCAGGGCTCCTTTCAAAGCCAGGGCCAGCAGGACGATGCCCCCCAGGGGCAAGAGCTGTCTACTCAGCTTGCGAGGAGACGTCACTTCCCGTTCCTTCTTCTCCAGCGCCTGAGCCGGGGCAGACTGGCCAGGCCCACCAGCCCCAGCGTCGCCGCCGAGATCAACCCGCCGACCAGGAAAGAACGAGGCCGATAGACGAAGACAACTTCGCGGGCCCCCGCTGGCAGGGCGATGGCCCGGAAAGCGTAATTGGCCCGCAAAATCTCGACCGCGACGCCGTCCACGTAGGCCCGCCAGCCGGGATACCAGGTGTCGGCGCATACCAGATACCCCCCCGCACCGGGCGGGACTGTAATTGTAACCCCATTTGGCCGTTCATGCAAGATCAGCCCGGAGACCGGGGCCTGCAACCCGGGATCGGATGGCGGGGTCGCTGGTTCTCGTTCCAGCAGAACCTGCTGGCGAGGATCGAAAGCCGGACTGGTCAGCTCGGCCAGGAGTGCGGACGGATCGGGAATCACCCGCGCCTGGGGTACGATCCAGGCCCGGGGCAAAAGGTGGGGATTGCGGTAGACGGCGATGTCCTCGTTGGCGTGGATCAGGTCCAGCCCGGCCAACGAGGTGTCTGCCGTGCCGGTGATGACGTAGCCCACGTTCATCTGCCCCAGCAGGGGCAGGGCATCCATCGGCGGGAGGTCATCTGCCAGCGCGATCAAATCGTGGGTGCGTCCCACCTGCAGCGGATCGAAGTTGTTGGCGCTGGGCAGGCGTTCGATGACGCCCAGATTGGGCAGCAGCGCCTCACGCATTCCCCACCAACGCTCCAAGTCCGGCGAGCCGAAATCCCGGAACGACAGGTATTTCTTGCTGAATGTGATGGCGTACTCGGCGTCGTGAAAGATGAACGTGCGCGCTGGCTCCTGTTCTCTGAGAACCGCGCCAGTGATGGTACTTGCATCATAGATACGCGGGTCGAGCGCCGGGTTCAGCCCCCAGCCGGCGATGATGAGGTCCGCCGCGACGAAGACGACGGTCAATGCCGGCCACCATGCTCGCGACGGGCGATAGAGCAACACCAGCCCCGCCGAGGCGATGAGCAGCACCGCAAAGCGGGCCACCGCGTCCAGGAAAGTGACGCGGATGCCGGCAACCAGGAAGTGCCCTGCTAATGAGGCGAGGAGCATTCCCCCACCGCTGACAGCGGCCAGCCGGCAGAAGGCGTGGAGCCGCGCGCCAGGTTTAAGTGTCTCCGCGCCGATAGCTGCCAGCGTGGCCACGGCCAGGGTGTAGATGCAGAGCAGCCGCGCCGGGGCCTGGAACAGCCCGAATCCGGGCACGTAGCGGTAAACCAGGGGAAAGATGGGTGTGTTCTTACCCATCGCCAGAATCAGGGAGCCTGTCGCCAGGATACCGAAAAAAGGCACTACCCGTAATCCCGTCACTTCTGTGCCTTTGCGCCTCCGCTTGGCCAATCCCCATTTTGCCACCGCGAATAGGGCCAGCCCCAGTGGTAACACCCCGATGTAGCCCGCGTCCTCCCAATAGGTGGCGTATCCCCAGAAATCGCCGCGAGCTGGGTTGCCGAAAAAATCGGGGGCAAACAGGGAGAGAATCCGCCACGGCCAGAACGAGTATTGCATGGCGAAGTCCCAGTCCAGCCCCGATGCTCGCTGTGAGAGGCGGGTCAGCTCCCAGGTGGGCAGAACCTGCACCGCCGCCACTCCAACGCCGACCGCCGCCGCCAGCGCGAATAGTGCCCACACTCTGATCTGAGACCTGAGTCCTGAGTTTTGCTTCCTGCTCTCCTGCCAGGCACGGAATAGCACGTACAGTCCCGTGGCCCATATACTGTAAGTCCACGTCTGGGCATGTCCGGCCAGGAACTGCACGCCGATGGTTAACCCCAGGGCAAGAACCGTGAGCCGGTCGCGGCGGCGCACCAGCCGTTCCGTCAGGCAAAAGAGAAGGGCAATCCAGGGGAAGGCGGCGTTCTCGGTGAGAAATTCCAGGCGGGCGACCATGTATCCACTAAGCATGTAGGCCAGCCCGCCGATGATGCTGGCGAAGCGGCCCAATCCCAACGTGCGGCCATACAGGTACATGAACAGCCCGGCCAGGAGGACGTGAAGCACGGCCGTATAGCCCATCGCCCAGCGCACGGGGATGAGCAGATAGAGCGCATTGAGTGGGTAAAAGATGGCCGATTGCAGGTTGGCGGCCAGGGGTGTGCCGTTGCCCAGGTACGGATTCCACAGGGGTAACTGACCGGCTCGGAGCATTTGCACCGCCAGCTCGCGCCAGGGGTAGAATTGGAGAAGGGGGGTACCCCAAAAAAGCACCTTTCCTCCGAAGACGAAAGGCCAAAACAGAACGAGAGGGGGAACCGCAAGAGCCAGAGCTACCGGCCAACTACGGGATGTTGTGCGCACGTTTCTCCTTAAACAAAAACGAAGTGTGGACATTCGGGCGTCCGCTTGATTTTACCGCAGAGGTCGCGGAGTTTTTCTTTGCGGCCCCGGTGGATATGCAGTGGGTCAAGCTCCCCTCCCCTGGTGGGAGGGGCAGGGGGAGGGGGAAAAGGCGATACCGCAGGCTATTCACCTCCTCCTAACCTCTCCCACACGGTTTGGGGGGAATCCCGTCAGAACCCAGAGCTCAGTCCAGCGGCGATTTGAAATCGTAGATGCCGTCGTCAATTGCCCAGCGAGCGCCGCACGTCTTGCAGGCCAGCATGGTTTCCGAGTACTGCCAGTCCCTTCCACCGCAGCGAGGACAGCGGAAAAAGCCGTCGGCGGGGAGCGGCGGGCCGGATTTTCCCTGCCGGGCGCGGATGAAGATGCTGGGTGATAGCTGCCACCACGCGCCGGTCCACTGTACCAGCCCGTCCGCTGCAGCCAGCAGGCGGGCGGGGATACATCGTTTCAGCAGGGACACGCGGAAGTGGGAGACGGTCAGTCGGCGCTCGATGGTGAAATCCGCCTCGTGCAAGCGCGCGGCCATCCACTTCGGGTGGAAGTCGAAATTGAGTTCAACGAACTCCACCGGTTCCAGGGCAAAAGGATTCCACGGCTGGCGGTGCAGCCAGTAGCGGAGGATGGCTTTCAGATGGCGTTTGTTGGCGAACTCCAGGATGAACGTCCCCGTTGGGGCCAGCACCCGCCGGGCTTGCCGCAGCACGAGGGGCACGTCCTGGGCGTGGTGGATGGTGCGGATCATCGTCGCCCCGTCGAACAGACTATCCACGAAGGGTGGATTGTAGAAATCGCCGGCGACGTAGATGTAACGTTCGCTGCGTCCCAGGTGGGCCTGGGCCTGGCGCAACTGCGATTTGGAGTAATCGAGGAGGACGACCTGCTCGAAGCCAGCGTACATTTCCGTCAGCCGGCCGAAGCCCGCGCCAATCTCCAACAGTCGCCGGCCGCCGGGGGGCAACAGGCGGCGCAGGGCGATGCGCTCGGCCAGGTCCTCGTACTCACGGCCTTGTCCCTCCCAGAAGTCGGTGCGGTAGCCGGAACCTTCGTAGTCGCAGATTGCGGGTGTCTCGGTGGTCGGTGTCATAGCAGCCCCTGTTTCATGTGAAACAATGAAACAAAACCACGGCGCTCAGACGTTCAACGCCGCGCGCAGTAGCCCGATAGCGGCGGCAATGTTGCGCGGATCCGCCAGCCAGTTGATCACCAGGTCGCGGTACTGGCTGCCGATTTTGCTCAGAATCTCGGCAACCTCGCTCCTGGCCTTGCTGGAGAAGCGGTCCAACGAGGATTTGCTGCTGGCCAGCCATGCCTCGAAAGTCTGCTCGTCGCCCGCCGTGTCGGTCATCTCGCGGATGATCCACCGGCCGAAGACGGTGGAGAAGAGCCGGTAGCGGTCGTCCTGACCCAACAGCAGCCCGCGCTTCTCCAGGCCGATGAGCGTCACTTCAGAGCGGGAGTAGAGCTCGTTGAGCTCATCCACACCGAAGTGCCGATCCGTCGTTTGCCCTTTACGCTCCAGCAGCGCCAGCACAGTGAGCAGGATTTTCTCCCCATCGTCGGAGTTACCCCAGTATTGCTTAAAGTGAGGCGTCGCCTCCTCCTCGAACTCCTTGCGCCAGAACCGCCGTCGCTCTGCCTCGGCCAAGCCCTTGACGTGTGCCTCGAACAGGAAGTGGCAGGCGGCTTGTAAGAAGAACGGGTGGTAGCCCGATACCTGGAACAGGGCCGTCCTTTCCGTGGGCGTGAAGGCTACCCCCGTGCCTTGCAACGACTTGCTGATCAGTTCCTGCGCCTCTTCGGGAGTGAACAGGCGCAGGTTGATGTTGGCGAAGATGTTGAAGAACGGCGAGCTACTCACCTCTTTGGAATGACACAGGTCAATGAGTTCCCGCCGGCTGGAGGTGATGAGCGCCAGGGGGCGGTGGATGGCCAGCGAACGCAGACCGGTGAAGAAGTCCGGGCCGAAGGCCGGGCTTTTGGTCACGTTCTCGAACTCGTCCAGCAAAAGGATGACGTGCCAACCCTGTTCGTCAACGATGTCGAAGAAATCGGCCAGGGTGTAAGTGTCTATCGTCTTTGCTTTCCCGGCCTCCCTGGCAATGGCTTTCAGGCCGGGCTCACCCACCTTGCGGCTGATTTTGCGCAGTAGTCGCTGCCAGAAGCGGGTCGGCGTGGTCGCCTTGCTGAGCATACCCAGATCGTCGTACAGGAACACGAACCGCCTGGGATCGAGGCCCTGCGCCTTGATCACAGATGGGTGGGAGAGATACTTGAACAGCGAGGTCTTGCCCGTGCGGTATTCGCCGACCACGGAGCTGGACTCGAACTCCGCGTTGCGCAGGCGGCTGAAAATCTGCTCGATCTCCCGCCGCCGTCCGAAGAAGCGGGCCGGGTCGGATATGGGATTGCCGTAGGTAAAAGGATTTGCTTGCATAGCGTATCTCCCGATGGTTTTTATCTTCCTGGGTGGGCCAAGACCTCCGACGTTTCCAAGCCCTCGAAGGTTTGGGTTACTTCGGAAGGGTGGGGATTATCAACTCCTGCCCTTCGTATATTAGATTGGGATCGGTGATCCCGTTGGCACGCATGATGTCATCCACCGCAACGTCGAATTTCTGGGCGATGCCGGCCAGCGTGTCGCCCTCTTTCACGATGTAGATCACTGCCCCTTTGGGAACAGGGCCAGGGCTCGGTGTCGGCGTAGGGGTGCGGGTTGGGGTGCGCGTCGGCGTGGAGGTGGGCGTTGGTGTCATGGTTGGTGTAGGCGTCGGCGTGCGGGTGGGAGT
>JAGGZG010000249.1 GCA_021162125.1 Anaerolineae bacterium | reverse complement strand
CGATTGAAATCGCCTCTAGAGGGCTTGCAGCCGAGCGTCCACCTGCGTGGGCGCGCCTGTCCACGCAGGTGGACAGCCAGCTTTAGCTCCTCAGGCGCGGTTTCAACCGCTGGCCTGAGTAGTAACGCCATCCATTTAGTTCCTTATCCCCTGATGCTCTTTCACGGAACGAAGCTCTATTAGTTTGCAGCAATGGATTGCTGGCCCAAGTGAAGTCAGACTATAGCACAGAAGCACATGCTTGTCAATTGAGAGCGTTTTTCTGGGGTATAACACGAAACTGGACTTCTCTCCCACACTTCTGGTATACACCCATGCGCCTGGGGGGTTTGACATTATCGCGGACTTGAACTAAAATTCAACCGCTATTCTATGCTGAGCGTGCCTGAGAAGTGTGAAAACAGGTTTCTGTTTGTGCGCCCCTTTACCTGCCAGTGGGCCGTGAAGCGTGAAACGTGAAACGCGGCCCTCACGCATCACGTTTTACGCTTCACGCCCCGTACATCGGGTCTGGCTCTGTTTTCACTGAACCAAACTGCGCTGAGTATAACTATTAGGAGGAGAACGCAGGATGACCATGACGAGCGCCGAGATACGGCAGAGCTTTCTCGATTTTTTCGCCAGCAGGGGACATACTATCGTGCCCAGCGCTTCCCTCGTGCCGGACGATGATCCCACGCTGCTTTTCACTAATGCAGGCATGAACCAATTCAAGAACGTTTTCCTGGGTTTGGAGAAACGGCCCTACACACGGGCGGTGGATACTCAGAAGTGTATGCGCGTTTCCGGCAAACACAATGACCTGGAGGACGTGGGACGCGACACTTATCACCACACTTTCTTTGAGATGCTGGGTAATTGGAGCTTTGGGGACTACTATAAGAAAGAGGCCATTACCTGGGCCTGGGAATTGCTGACCGAGGTGTGGAAACTACCCAGGGAACGGCTGTGGGCCACGGTGTTCAAGGATGAGCGGGGCGAGTTGGAGACCGACGCCGAGGCAGCGCATTGGTGGCAGGAAGTTACCGACATTGATTCGCAGCACGTCCTCTTTTTTGGCCGCAAGGATAATTTTTGGGAGATGGGGGAGACCGGGCCGTGCGGGCCGTGCAGCGAGATCCACTTTGATCGCGGCCCTGAGTATTGCGACAAGCAAGATGTACCCGGCCACGTTTGCCGGGTTAATGGGGAATGTGGGCGGTTCATTGAGCTATGGAACCTGGTGTTCATCCAGTATAACCGCGACGAGACCGGACGCCTGGAGCCGTTGCCGGCCAAACACGTGGACACCGGCGCTGGTTTTGAACGGCTGGTGTCCATACTCCAGGGTGTGGATTCCAACTATAAGACTGATCTGTTCAGCCCCATCATGAATCGCATTCAGGAGTTGGCGGGCCACAGCGATGCCGAGCGAGAGGAGAACATCGTCGCCTATCGCGTCATCGCCGACCACGGGCGGGCAATCACTTTTCTCATCGGCGACGGCGTCCTGCCGGGCAATGAGGGGCGCAACTACGTGTTGCGCATGATCCTGCGCCGTGCGGCTCGCTTCGGACGGAAGATCGGATTCCAGGAACCTTTCCTGGCCGAGATAGCTAAAGTCGTGATTGAAATTATGGGCCCGCACTTCACCGAGCTCCCGGCCCGGCAGAAATTCATCCTGGAGACCATCACCCAGGAGGAGAAACGTTTCTATCGCACGCTGGATGCGGGGCTGGCTCTCCTGGACGAGATTATGGACGAATTGGCTGCTGCGGGCGAGACGGTGATCCCTGGTAAAAAGGCTTTCACCCTGTGGTCCGAGCGCGGTTTCCCGCTGGATTTGACTAAAGACGTCGCGGCGGAACGCGGGTTCACTGTGGACGAGGACGGTTACTGGCAGGCCATGGAGGAACACCGGTTGATCAGCGGTGCAGGACAGCGCTTTGAGGCCCTGGGTGAATCCGAGATAGAAGTGTACAGTCGTCTGCTGGACGATCTCAGGCAGAAAGGCAAGCTACCCCCGCAGGGCGTACTTCACCTGTACGATGGGCGGGTGGACCTGGACACTGAGGTGGTTGCTTTACTCAAAGATGGACGGATCGTCACCAAGGCCAAGGAAGGCGACGAAGTAGAAGTTGTCCTGGCCAGTACCCCGTTCTACGTGGAGAGCGGCGGCCAGGTGGGCGACACTGGTTTCATTGCTCACTACCATGAGGACGAGGGCGAGCCCCGTTGGGAAGTGGAGGTGCAGGAGACGTATCAGCCATTACCAGGGCTGATCGTGCATCGGGGCCAGGTGGTGGCCGGTACGCCGCGCG
Organism: Anaerolineae bacterium; assembly: GCA_021162125.1. GTDB lineage: Bacteria > Chloroflexota > Anaerolineae > JACIWR01 > JACIWR01 > JACIWR01. The sequence continues at coordinate 1,349 of JAGGZG010000249.1, read as the reverse complement.
TGGGCGACGAGGTATGGGCGGTGGTGGACTACGAGCGCCGGCTGGACATCGCCCGCAACCACACGGCGACGCACCTGCTGCACAGTGAATTGCGTTACGTCCTCGGCGAGCACGTCCAACAGGCAGGGTCGCTGGTCACCCCGGATCGGCTGCGCTTTGACTTCACTCACTCGGCCATGCTTACGCAGGATGAGCTGGACGCGGTCGAGCGCTCGGTGAACGACGCGATCCTGGCGAATTACCCGCTGGAAGTGGTGTACACCGATTACCATTCCGCCGTGGAGAGTGGGGCGATAGCTCTTTTCGGGGAGAAGTATGGCGAGCGGGTACGGGTGGTGAAGATCGGAGCGCCGGAGAAGCCATTCAGCCAGGAGTTGTGCGGTGGCACGCACGTGAGTCGTACCAGTGAAATTGGGCTGTTCCGTATTCTCTCGGAATCGAGTGTGGGCGCGGGTGTGCGCCGCATCGAGGCGGTGACTGGTCGGGCGGCGCAGCGGCTGGCTCAGTCGCGCCTGAACGTCCTGGACGCGGCCGCGGCCTATCTGAAGTGTCGCCCGGAGGAGGTGGATCGCAAGGTGTTGAGCCTGATGGGCGAGCTCCAGAGCCGCGAGAAGGAGATCGAACGATTGCAGCGGAAGATCGCCCAGCGCGATTTTGAGACCCTGCTCACCCAGGTGCGCGATGTGGGTGGCGTGCGCGTACTGGCGGCGCGAGTGGAGGCGACGAACATTGAGACTCTGCGCGAGATGAGCGATTGGTTCCGCAACCGCATGGGTTCCGGGGTGATCGTTCTGGGCGCGGTGATGGCTGGCAAGCCGAACTTCGTCGCCGCTATCACCCCTGATCTCATTCAGCGCGGCTTGCACGCCGGACAACTGATCAAAGCCGTGGCCCAGGTAGTCGGCGGGGGCGGAGGTGGTAAGCCGACCCTGGCCCAGGCAGGTGGGCGGGACGTGAGCCGGATGGGCGAGGCCCTGAGCCTGGTGCCCGACCTGGTGGCGAGAGCGGTGAGTAGCGAGACGGGCTAAGTGCATGGCGACCCTGGAGCCAATGGCTAAATCCCAACCCGAGTCTGGGTAGGGCAGATTAGGAATGTCCGACCTACAAAGCGAACAACGATCCGCGCTCTCATCACGAGAGCGCGTTTTTTTGTGTCTTGACGCTCCACCCAAAGCGGGGTACAATAGGCCCACGACAGCTATCGCCGGTTTTCCCCACGCTTTGTTACTACTCAGGCCAGCGGTTGAAACCGCGCCTGAGGAGCTAAAGCTGGCTGTCCACCTGCGTGGACAGGCGCGCCCACGCAGGTGGACGCTCGGCTGCAAGCCCTCTAGAGGCGATTTCAATCG
>JAGGZG010000014.1 GCA_021162125.1 Anaerolineae bacterium | reverse complement strand
TTTGCTGCGCTATCCCTATCGTCGCATCTCAGCCAGCTCGCGCACCAGGGCTTTCTCTTTGGCACTGAGCTTGGTGGGCAGTTGAACCTGTACTTTGACGTACAAATCGCCGCGTTTCTGCGGATTTCGCAACTGCGGCATGCCTTTCCCTCGCAGGCGGAAAACCTGCCCACTTTGGGTTTCGGGGGGCACTTTCAGCCGGACGTCGCCATCCAGAGTGTGCACCACTACCTCGCCCCCCAGGAGTGCGGTGTAGAGGTCTATCGGCATCTCACAGCGCAGATCATCTCCGTCGCGCTCGAATATAGGATGGGGCAGGACCTTAACCTTCAGGAACAGATCGCCCTGCGCTCCGCCGCCGACGCCTGGGCCACCCTCACCGGCGATGCGTATCTTGGAGCCGGTTTTCACCCCAGGCGGAATTTTCACCGTCAATCGCCGGCCACCCTCTTTCTCCAGTACGCGCTGTGTGCCATGAAAAGCTTCCTCAAGGGTAATCTCCACCGGATGCTCGTAGTCCTGGCCCCGGTAGGCCCATGTGCGACCACCCCTCCGTGAGGTCTGCGTTCGCCCGCCCGCCCCGCCAAAGATGGCCTGGAAGAAGTCGGAGAAGCCTCCCAGATCACCGAAAAGATCGCCCAGATCGCCGTATTGCACGTGCACCCGTCCTCCGGCGGGCTGTCCACCAGCGAACCACTGGCTCCAGTCGAAGCCCCGTGGGTCACCTCCCATACTCTGCCAGCGCTGATAATCCGCGCCCAGTTGATCGTATTTCCTTCGCTTCTCCGGGTCGGAGAGTACTTCGTAGGCCTCGTTTATCTCTTTGAAACGCTCCTCGGAGACCTTATCGCCCGGATTGACGTCCGGGTGATACTTGCGGGCCAGTCGCCGATAGGCCCGCTTTATGGTCTTGGTGTCAGCGTTCTTATCTACTCCCAGGATGCGGTAGTAGTCCTTGTATTCCATGCCCATCGTGCTCCACCACTAGATAATAACCATATTGTGCTGAGCACACACCCAGCAACCACTTTGTTTCCCATTGTCAAGATTATAATACTTTAGTCTTTATCTGTCAAGAATCTTTCTAGGAGCAGTATAAGGATTGTGTCCAGAGGTCTAAACTTATTACAATGCCTCTGAAGCCAAAATGGAGAGCACGACCATCACTCCGGCAATGAGCATCAACACCACGCCCCACGACAAGGCGCTCTGCTCCTCCTGGTGGGCGAAATGGGCCAGGTCGGTAGCGGAGCGGCTGGCGGTCCCGCCAGCCTGATACCGCCAGCTCCCTCGCCCGCCGATATTGCCCATCCAGATGCTGACAGCGATAAAGGCCAGCAAGCCGGCGTCGTAGAACAGATAGTCGGACAGACGGCGCGGGGTGATTCCGCCGGTGAGCCAGCACGCGCCCAGCACCAGCAGCAGGTTCAGCACCACGCCGGCGGCCACTTCCAGCCCGGTAATGAGGATAGTTTTCCAAAGAGGATTATTCTCCATTTCCAGTCGTCTCCCCGATCAATTGCTCCGGGTTGAGGATGAAAGGCGTGCCGCTGGGGAGGATCATCACCCGGATGTTGGGTGACAGCTTCTCGATGTAGCGATAGGTCAGCAGGCTCGGGTTCTTGGCCAGGGCATCGCTGATCAGGCGCAGGGACTCCGCCTCGCCCTCGGCCTGGGTAATGGCTGCGTCCTTGACGCCCTTGGCCTCTACGCGCTTCCGCTCCGCTTCCTGCTGCTCACGCTGCAAGACGTACTGCATCTGTTCGGCCTGCTGCTGGGCGATCTGCTTCTGCTCGATAGACTGCGCGTAGTCCGGCGTGAAGTTCACGTTGCGGATGTCGAAAGAGAGAAGGAGAAAGCCCTCCTGCTCAAAGCGCTCACGGATGTCGTTCTCGATAGCTATTTGAATCTCGCGCCGCTTGGGGCCATAGATGTCGGTCACCGTGTTCTGAGAGACGTAGTGGCGTACGATAGAACGGATGGTGGGACGGATCAGCACCTCGACGTAGGTGTTGCGGAAGCTGTTGTGCACGTGAGGGGCCTGGCGTGGGTCAATAGCGTAGCGGGTGGAAGAATCAATGCCCACCTGTAAACCCTCGCGGGTAGGTGACCAAAGGGTGTCGTCTTGCATCGCTCCGTAGGCGATTTGTTCCGCACTGGGCGTTTGGGTCATGGTATACACTTGCTCCTGAGTGGGATAACGGTACACCGTCTCCACATAGGGGATAATCAGGTGCATACCCGGATACAGTGGCGTCGACTTGGTGCCGATGAAGGCGTTGAACACCACTCCCACCTCGCCAGCGTCAATGACCACTATGCTGGAAGCCAGGGCGCTGGAAAGCAGTGCTCCACTCAGGATAACGGCTATCACCGAGATACGTATCTTCTGCTCCCGGCGACGACTGCGTTCCACGAGCACCCAGACCACGTAAGCCACCAGGCTCAGCCAGAACAGGGTGGCCAATCCACTGAGTATCGTTGCGATCACCATAATTTGACTCTCCTCTCTCATCGGTCAGTTATACGGACTAACGAACTCTCCCACATAGCGCGGCCTCCAGCCGCAATCAATCTTTCGGACGCAGATAATCAGAGACTATTCCCCTTCGCGCCGGGAAAAGCCCGAGGTCCCCAGCCTCCGCCCCAGGCTCCAGTACTCATTGCCCAGATAGACGATGGGCTGCGTCCGGCTGTAATCTATAAATCCAGTGTCGTCTAGCAATGCCTCGTCCACATGGAGAGCTACAATCTTCCCCACGAAGAGATCGTGCGAATCCAGCGAGAGTGTTTGCACCACCTGGCACTCAATGTTGACCGGACATTCGGCCACCAGTGGGGCTCTGACCTGGGAAGCTGGGACTGGGGTCAGACCGGTGAGGGCGAATTTATCGGCCCGTGCCTTTGACACGTGGCCACAGATGTCCACTGCACGCAACAAACTCTCGTCTGGGACGTTGATTACGAACTCGCCGGTTTGCTGGATCGCCGCACGGGAATACCGGTGAGGACGCACACCGATCGCTATCTGCGGCGGTGACGAAGATACCGTACCCACCCACGACACGGTGAAGACATTGGGCTCTCCATCTGAGTCCAGACTGGTAATCAGCATCACGGGCACCGGGTATAATGCGGGGAACGGCTTCTGAATAATACGTTTGCTCATACCAACACGACCTCCTAATCAGTACCCCACCAACCCCACTCTATTGCGCGGCGAGCAGATGGCGTGAGGGTAACCGGCGTCGCCAGCGATACCACACTCCAACCGGATAGCCTAGCATCTTGGCCACGTCGCCCGTCACGACGATGATCGGCACCCAGAGCATGGCCCGCACCCGGTCGAGGAGTCCGTAGCGGGCGAGCATCGGTCTCAGGCGCTGATAGGGCCGTCGCAGGACGAACGCCGCGCCCGTTAGCAGAGGCAACGCCCACCAGGGACTATGTCCGACGGTCAGGGCAAACAACAGTGGCAGTACCACCAGATAGGTCACGTAGCGGATGAAGTGACGCTTGCGCCAGGTGTCGGCTTTGCCGTCGCCCCGGGCATAGTGGTAATACTGCCGAAAGAAGGCGCGCAGGCTCGGGCGGGGGCGGAAGTAGGCCACGGCCTGCGGGACAAAGGGAAAAGAATCAAAGAGTTCGTACAGGCGGAGGTCGAAGACCAGGTCCTCACAGTAATCCAGCCACTCCGGGTACCGCCCCACCCGCTCCCACGTTTCCCGCCGATAGGCCACCGAGCGGCTGGAGGGCAAAAAGTGCCGGGGGTTTACGTCCGCCAACGCGGGCAGGGTCGTCGCTCCAAGTGCGGTCTCGAACAGGGTCTGCGGGTCGGGCAGGAAGAAGCCGCTGACCAGCGGCACGGTGCTGTCTTCTTCGAAGGGACGCACCAAATCGGCTAGCCAGTTTGGGCTGAGGCGTACCCCCGCATCCGTGCAGGCGATGACGTCGTGAGTAGCGGCCTCGATGGCGGCGTTACGCCCGGCGGCGATATTGGTGCCGGGGCGGACGAGCACCCGCAGGGGCAGCACATCTCTGACGACGTAATCCTCCAACACGTGCATCGTGCCATCGGTGGACCCGCCATCCACGATGACCACCTCGTCGGGCGGGCGGGTTTGCGCAGCCAGAGAATCCAGCAAGCGGTGGATGCTGTGTTCCTCGTTTTTAACGGTGGCTATCACGGAGACTTTTAGTGACAAAGCGTGCCTCTCGTGGCGAGAATAACGTCTTGCGGTTAGCGGCCAGAGCCGGTGCGAGTCGCATCAGATTCCAGGTTCTCCAAGTCCGCTAAATCCTGTAACCGCCCAGCCGCTCTCTTACATTTTTTGAGGTTGTCCAAATCAATGAAGTTCACCGTGACCTCGTCAATCACAACTTCAACCCGTGACGGATAGCAACTCTCGAAGTCCACCCCTGGCGGTGTCGTGATTAGGTCTATTCGACTGGGTGGATACCCCAGTTGGATAATCTGGTCGGGGACCAGAAAATCAGCGGCTTGCAACCCCAATGAGCCAAACCCGAATTGCTCCAACGCCTTCACCATATTCGCCGCGTTTTCCGGGCTCATCTCAATCCACACGTCCATGTCTTTAGTGTAACGCGGATAACCGTGCAACGCGACAGCGTAACCGCCGATAATCAAGTACCGAACGTGGTTATCGTTTAACGATTGTATAAACTCTTTGAAGTCTTGGTTCAGCACCGTACCGCCACCTATGATATTCCTGCCGGATTTGCTCCAATGTTGCCAGGCGAACCTGGTAGGGTTGTGTTTGCCAATAAGCAAAATCGCTTTTCTGGCTGTGGATATTCACTTTAGTGTAGCATTTCTTTATGCTTGGCTTTGTTCCCATGACCTGTTCCGTTCTTGTAACAACTTGTGACCTTGCAGGTTTGGCCGCATCACCCGCCGGGCAGCTGCGGGAAAGCAGCCCACGCCACAAAACTCTCACTACACACAACTAACCGGTGGAGAATTCATTACCAGGGAATGTTTAGAGCACCGTCTGAGGGCCGTTCATCTCCAAAAAGCCGTTGCCGGTTTCCCGCACGCCCGCCCGACGGTGAACCATCGGACTACGAGGATGGAAGGCCCTACCGGGCCTGAATCAGCCCCCACAGGGGGCTTCCACCTCGTAGCCGGAGCGTTCACGCTCCGGCGGCGAGCATGGCACGATGGGGCGCAGCACAAGAACGGAAGCGACTTTTTCGGCATCATTCAGACTCCTGAACATTCCCTGAATATGGCTCCGGCGTGGCGGCATAACGTGTGCATCACCCGCCCACCGATTCTGGCAAGACTCCACAGCATTGAAATCGCCACGGCTGGCAAATTTCGCGCCGTATACCCACTGCCGAAGGCGGGTCGGCTACATGCAAGGTTGTGCGGCCTTCTTTTTCACTCATCTTGTTCACCCAACAATCGTTTTAGCATTCGCACAGCGAGCCCTGGATTCAATTCTCGATCCAACTGTCTCGCAATGGGATACTCTGGCGCTATCTCCTGCAATATCTTGTTATACTTCTCCGCTACCTCCCGCTGACCACTTTTGGCAAAGTATAACCCCATTATCCCCATAAAATTCGCTACTTCGGCAATGTGAAACCTCTTACGCCCTGGATACAGCATCTGCAAATCATACTTATTATCAAAGAGAGCAGGTATCTTATCGTACTCTCCTCTCTTTAGGTAAAACTGCGCCTGATTTATTTTCGCAAACAGATACTTTGGATTCCGTCGCATGTTTTCTTGCGTTATCTCCTCCGCTTTCTCCATCTCTCCCATACTGGAGTACGCAACCGCCAAATAATTGTAAATTTGCGGCACTCGTGGATATTTCCTCTTCAGCTCCAGCAACTTAGGGATCGCCTCTCGTGGATTCTTTTGCGCCTCGTCGTGCAACCTCTCTAGCTGCTCTTTGACCACTTTCGGCAAACGCCGATAAGCTGGCTCTTGCAGGGGTTCGTATGTGACTTCGTATTGGGTCAAGTAAACCGGACCAAGAGCGCTTTCTCCAAACACTGCACCCTTTCTTCGCTTCCTCTTTGCCATGCTCAATCAGCTCCTCACAAATCAATCGGTCAACTTTGTCTCAGCCGCACAACCACTGATTATCCCGAATTATTTCTGTATAAACGGCTTATACACGGAATTGACCGTTCCTCATGACACGAGAAATCTACCCCATCGCCAATATCCGCCTGCCTTCCCTGCGCCGGATCATCGCCGATGATCAGCAAATGACGGTGATCCACCTGTACGTCCATTATAACACACCGCCCCAGGGGTGTCAACGGTTCTCCCGGCCAGCAAAAAGGCAATGGCCAGCGCCGGTTGCATCCCAGGCCGGGGAGTGGTATAATCTCTAACACGAAAATCACCCTCTGGAGTGGAGAACGTGACCAGTAAACAGTGGATCGCCGTCATTATAGTGATTATAATCAACGTGATCGTCTTTGCCTCGCTGATCTCGTACCTGCTCACCAGCGGCGAGCCGCCCACGCCGACGCCGACCCTCACGCCCCGGCCAACGTTCACCCCAACCC
>JAGGZG010000403.1 GCA_021162125.1 Anaerolineae bacterium | reverse complement strand
GGCCGTAGGGGTCACTGGCCGTGTCCTCGTCGCAGCGCCCGGCCAGCACCTCCCAACCTGCGGCCTCCGCCTCGGCCAGGAATGCCTGCAAAAGCCGGGTTTTGCCGCTGCCCTCCTCGCCGGTGAGGAGCAAGCTGAAATCGCGGCCTGCCCGGGCTTGTCTCAGGTGGACCCGAAAGCGGGATATTTGCTCTTTGCGTCCGACGAGAGGACGCGATTCATCCGTGCTCAACGTGATCCCTTCCTCAGTGGCCGGCTACAAACCCCGCTATTATTGAGTGGACTCCATCAACTGGGGCAAGACGGCCATGGTCGCGCCGAACACGAAGCCCAGGATCGTGAGAACAGCCGAGAAGATGGCCATCCCGATGCCGAGGTACTTGTAGGTTTTATTCTTGCTCGTCAGGAGCACCAGGCCCGAGGCAATACCCAGCGGCCCAAAGCAGATCGGCAGGCAGATGCAACTGGTCAGGCCGAACAGTCCGCTCAAAACGGCCAGGACTATGTAGGCCCAATTGGGCAACGGGCCTTCCTGTTGGGACGGCAGGGATGGAGGAGCATAGGCTGGCCCGGCAGGAGATGGGGCGGGTGCTGGCATGGGGGTTCCACACTCTCCGCAGAAAAGATCGCCTTCCGCGACCTCAAATCCACAGTTGGGGCACTTCATCGGCTTAACCTCCTTGGTTACGTGAATACGGCGATTGTTGGCGATTGTTAATGTCAAAAATGTGCCCAGACCCCCTGAATGTATTATACCCTGCAAATCACACATCGTCAACCGGAAAATATCCCGAGCACGCCAACTGTTGACACGGCTCAGTGAACGTGCTATACTGAAACTGCATCGAGAGCGCCTCGACAGGCATCGCGTTGATTCTGATCTGATAATGGAGGTGAGTAAAATGGTAGAGAACATCCATTGGCTGGGCCACGATAGCTTTCGCATTGATGGCCCGGCGACGATCTACGTGGATCCCTGGCAACTGCCCGCCGGTGTGCCGCAAGCTGACCTGGTGCTCGTCACCCACGATCACTACGACCACTGCTCGCCCGAAGACGTGGCCAAGATCAGCAAGGCGGACACTGTGATAGTGACCATCGCCGCTGCTGCCAAAAAGCTCAAGGGGGACGTGCGGGTGGTCAAGCCCGGCGATAGCCTGACCGTGAAAGGCATCCCCATTGAAGTCGTGCCCGCCTACAACGTCAACAAGAAGTTCCATCCCAGGGATGCCGGACACGTCGGGTTCATCATCACCGTGGACGGGCAGCGCATCTATCACGCCGGTGACACCGACTTCATTCCAGAGATGAAGGACTTCAAAGTGGACATTGCCCTGCTGCCGGTGAGCGGCACCTACGTGATGACCGCCGACGAGGCTGCTAATGCGGCCAAAGCTATCAATCCCAAAGTAGCCATCCCCATGCACTACGGGGAGATCGTCGGCTCCAGAGCGGACGCAGAGCGTTTCCGGGAACTCTACGGGGGCGAGGTCGTCATCCTGCCACTGGAGAGATAAAAAACCTCCCGCAGGTTTCGGGAACCTGCGGGAGGTTTCATTTCTGGTCTGGCGGGCTTTACGCTGCCTTGTCCAACTCTTCCCCGATGCGCTGTCCTTGCTTATCGTACAAAATTGGCTCGGCTTCACCCCGGATCACCTCGGCGGTGATCTCACAGCGGGCCACGTCCTGCCGGCTGGGCAGTTCGTACATCGTCTCCAGCAGTCGCTCCTCGACGATTGCCCGCAAGCCTCGCGCCCCGATCCGGCGGGCCAGCGCGCGGCGGGCTACCTCCCGCAGTGCCTCGTCGGTGAAGATCAACTCCACACCCTCTACCTCAAACATCTTCTGGAACTGGCGAACGATAGCGTTCTTGGGCTCTACCAGGATGCGATGCATTATCTCCTCGTCAATGGGGTCCACGCTAACCACCACCGGTAGACGCCCCACAAACTCCGGTATCAGCCCGTACTTCAACAGGTCATCCGGGATCACCTGGCGTAGGAGGCGAGCTCTGCGTTTGAGATCGCGGAGGGTGCGCCGCAGCTCGCGCTCTTCTTCGCTGGTCGCTTCTTCGCCTTTGCTTTCCCCCGGAACGTGTTCCCCATCTCTCCTCTCGCGCACAAATCCCAGGCGGCCTTTGGTGCCCAACCGTTCGGCGATGATTTTTTCCAGCCCGTCGAACATCCCACCGCAGATGAACAGAATATTCGAGGTGTCGAGCTGGATGAAGTCCTGGTGAGGGTGCTTGCGTCCACCCTGCGGCGGCACATTGGCCACCGTCCCCTCGACGATCTTAAGTAGAGCCTGTTGTACCCCCTCGCCCGACACGTCGCGGGTGATAGAGGGATTATCACCGCTCTTGCGCGCGGTTTTATCTATCTCGTCAATGTAGATGATCCCCCGCTCCGCGCGGGCGGCGTCCATGTCGGCCACCTGCAACAAACGCAGCAGGATATTCTCCACGTCCTCGCCGACGTAGCCCGCCTCAGTGAGGGAAGTGGCGTCGGCGATGCAGAAGGGTACGTCCAGGAACTTGGCCAGCGTCTGTGCCAGCAGGGTCTTGCCGCATCCCGTTGGGCCGATGAGCAGAATGTTGCTTTTCTCCAGCTCCACGCCATCCATCTGTGAACCGGAGGCTATACGCTTGTAATGGTTGTATACGGCCACGGAGAGTACCTTCTTGGCCCGCTCCTGGCCGATCACGTACTGATCCAGGTACTCGTAGATGGCCTGTGGGGTAGGGATGTGCTCCAGAGCCAACGGCTGGCTCTGCTCTGACACCTCGTCTTCTTCGAGGATCTCCTGGCACAACTCGACGCACTCATCGCAGATGTAGACCGAGTCTGGGCCAGCGATCAGTCGTTTAACTTCGTCCTCACTCCGGCCACAGAAAGAGCAACCTCGCTTCATTGACGGCCTCACGCTACTCAGCATTTTCATCCTCTTCTTCTTCCTTGATAGGTCTGAGTACCTCATCAATGATGCCGTAAGCCACCGCCGATTCAGCGTCCATGAAGTAGTCCCGGTCGAAATCCTCGATAATTCGCTCCATTGGCTGACCGGTGTGCTTGGCCAGCAGGCTGCGCAGCAAGTCCTGCATGCGCATGAGCTCTTTAATCTGGCGCTCTACGTCGGGCGCAGCACCCCGCGCACCGCCGCCGGCCGGATGCATGTGGATCGTGGCGTGGGGCAAAGCGTAACGGCGGCCCTTAGCGCCCGCTGCCAGCAGAACCGTGCCCATGCTGGCCGTCCAGCCCACGGCAATGGTCGAAACCGGAGCCCGCACCTGCTGCATGGTATCGTAAATGGCCAGGCCCGGGTATATCTCCCCGCCGGGGCAGTTGATGTACAGTGAAATCTCCTTCTCCGGATCCTCGCGGTCCAAATATAGCAACTGGGCCACGATCAAGTTCGACACCTGATCGTTGATCGGCGAGCCCAGAAAGATAATGCGCTCCTTCAGGAGGAGGGAATAGATGTCGTAGGCTCGTTCCCCTCGTCCTGTGCTCTCAATCACCATCGGGATCAAGCTGTTCACAATCCGTCTCCTTCTGTAAGTCTTCATGTCGTCTCTCCTACTCGGCACTTTCGGCTACTTCGGCTTGCCGGTCACCGGGCTGTTCCTCGACCAGCGGCTCTGCGGTGGACGTCTCTGCCTCGGCGCTTTCGGCCACTTCGGCTTGCCGGTCACCGGGCTGCTCCTCGACCAGCGGCTCTGTGGCGGACGTCTCCACCTCGGCGCTTTCGGCCTCTTCTGCCTCTCCCTCCGGCTGAAGTTCTGGTGCCTCACCCTTGGCGATGGCCACCAGCCGCTCCAGGGCCTTTCGGGTTAGTAAGTTGTTGCCCACCGAGAACCTGCCGATGGGAGAGGATAATACCTCCCGGAACTCGTCGGCCTGCTCGCCCATTAACAGAGAGCGCCGTTCGATTTCCTCGTCCACTTCTTCATTCTCCAGCGTGAGTTGCTCGGCTTTTATCACCTCACCCAGGACCAGGGCCTGGCGCAGGCGTTTCTCGGCGTGAGGCCGCAATTCTTCGCGGAATTCCTCCAGGGTCTGGTTGCGTATCTTCAGGAACTCCGCCAGCTCCATACCCCGTTGTTTGAGCCGCTGATCTTGCTCCTTGACGATGTCGTCAATCTCGCGCTCCAACATTATTGGTGGGAAAGCGATGGTTGCCTCTTCAACGACGCGCTCCAGCACTGTGTTGACGTATCGTTCGTCGGCCTCGCGCTGAGCTTGTTGCAGCAACTCGCTGCGGACCGCTTCCTTGAGCTCCTCCGCCGACTCGTAACCGACCGTCATTGCCAGTGCATCGTCCACAGGGGGAATCACTTCTTCCTTGACGCTATCCATCAATACGTGGAATCTGGCCTGGCGACCAGCGAGGTCCTGACGATGGTAGTTCTCCGGGAAGGGCAGGTCGAAGACCTTCTCCTCGCCGGCCCGCATACCCACCAGGGCCTGGCCAAAGCCTGGCACCGGATAGCGAGAATTCGTACGCAGGATCATCTCGCGCCCCTCGTAGCTGAGAACCTCCTCCCCATCCACAGTGGCCTCAACGTCTACCGTCACCATGTCCCCAAGCTGTGCGGGGCGCTCCACCGGCTGCCACAGTATGTTCCGCTTCTGTATTTGTTCCAGCACCTCGTTGACCTGCTCGTCTGTGACCGTGACCTCCTCCGGTGCCAGACGCAGCTCACGATAGGTCCCCAGATCAACGCGCGGGGGCATAGGGATCGTCAGGTGCAGGGTGAGCGGGTCCCACGTTACCTCTTCCAGCGATGCAGGGGCATAGGGTTCGATCTCCTCTTCCTTCAGCGCCTGCTGATAGGACTTCCCAGCCAGGCCATCTAACGCCTGATCCCGAATGGCCTCGATGCCCACGTGACGCACGACGATGTTGTACGGAGCCTTGCCCGGACGGAACCCCGGGATATTGAGTTTACGGGAGAGGACACGGGCAGCGCTCCGTAGCGCTTTCTCTACTTCAGCGTCCTCCACCTCGATCGTCATCGCCATCTGGCAGTTCTCTAGTTCTTCCGTTGTGACTTTCAACAGTACACCCCTTCATAAAGTATAGTTGTGATCGACTCGGCATTATAG
>JAGGZG010000241.1 GCA_021162125.1 Anaerolineae bacterium | reverse complement strand
TCAGCGTCTATATTCTGGAGCGCGAAGAAGGCGAAGTTACCCATTTTATCACCCTGACTTTTTGGGAAAATCTGGACGTGATACAGGGTTTTGCAGGAGACGATGCAGAGTTGGCCAAATACTACCCTGAAGATAAAGACTTTTTGCTGGAATTTGAACCTCGGGTTGTACATTACGAAGTTGTAGGACAATCGACGATTTTATAGAAGGCACCGTGTTAAAAGCGGGGAAGGTGGATCATGACGAAGGGTAATGGCAGTCGTAATCGGGTTACGAAATGGATACGCTGGATTGCCCGAATCTGGAGCTTTCCGATCTTAGCTTACGCTCTACTTCTGCTTATCGGTTATGCATGGAACTGGGTGACAACCGGTGTAGCAGACCCGTATGCGGTGGAGGACTATCCCCCCATAGAAGCCCTACCCCCGATCTTGATGTTCCTGAGTGTCCTGGGATTGGGCATTGCCTGGCGTTGGGAGCGATTGGGAGGAACGATTACCATCGTTTTCCAACTGGCAGTGCTTTTGTCGCTTCTCATTCTTAGTCCGATCACTCGCGATTTCCCCCGTTCAGCGGCTCCTTACCTTATGTCGCTGATAACAGCCATCCCTGGAATATTATTCCTGGGGTGTTGGTGGCGATCGAGAAAGAGGGCAATCCCTTCATCCTGATAATTGTCCTGACGATTGTCGTCAGCCTGGCTCTCATAATCGGCATTTCCCTCGGCATCGGCTGGATACTGACCCTTTTATTTCCCTGTTTGAGGGAACTCTACTGGGCATGATAGCAGTTCTCGCCACCAGCGGTTTCTGGTACAGCTTCTTGCGCTCTGCGCCCACTTTCGGGTGGGGGGAAGAAGAAGAGGACATTGAAACGGAAGAGGAAGAAATTCCACAGTCTCGCTTCTGGAAAAGGAGTGCAGACAAGACGTGGGAAAAGTGGTTGGAGTATGTGCTGGCGAACTCGATTTATGAAGACTTGCTCGATTCACCGCGTAGGGTGGGAGGGATGGAAGAGAGACAACTGCAAGAGTTGGCCATTCGTCTGACGGATGCAGCAGTCAGGGCATTGTCGGACACCCCCTGAGAGAAAACTTACAGGAGGCATGATCCACGACAATTTCAACTTGCGAGTGAACGAGGAGGTTCAAAACGCATGATCATATCTTCAATGGCGAGGAAGGAGGAAAACCCATGATCGAAATCCGCATTCACGGCCGGGGTGGGCAGGGGGCAGTTATTGCCTCCCAAGTCCTGGCCGACGCTGTTTTTCAGGAAGGGAGGTACGTGCAGGCCTTTCCGGCTTTCGGGGTGGAGCGGCGTGGCGCACCCGTGATGGCCTTCACCCGCATTGACGACGTCCCTATCCGCATCCACACGCAGATTTACACACCCGATCACATTATGGTCCTCGATCCCACCCTTTTGGACGTGGTGGACGTCACGGCCGGGCTCAAGGACGGGGCCTGGATTCTGATCAACAGCACCAGGCCGCCCCACACTTTCACCTTCCCAGACCGGTACCGCGTGGCCACTGTGGACGCTAACGCCATCGCGGTCAAGTATCGCCTGGGGCCGCGCAACGCGCCCATCGTCAACACCGCGATCCTGGGCGCATTTGCCAGGCTGACAGGCATCGTCAGCCTGGAGACACTGTGTGAAGCCGTGCGCTCCGCCGTGCCCATCCACCCGGAGGAGAACGTCGCTGCTGTCCGAGAGGCATATCAACAGGTAGCAGAGGAAGGAAGATGAAAAAACAGACCGAAGCGAGAGTTATCACTTTTACGAGCGAGGCCGAGATGCCGATGATGCCCGCTTCGATGGCCAGCACGTTATATAACAAGACGGGCTCGTGGCGATACATGCGGCCACTCTACGTGAACAAGACCCCGCCGTGCAACGCGGCCTGCCCCGCCGGCGAGGACATCGTGATGTACCTGCAACTCACCGCCCAGGGCCGGTACGCCGAGGCATGGGAGACCATCGTCCGCGAGAACCCGTTTCCGGGCGTGTGCGGGCGCGTGTGTCCCCATCCCTGCGAGAGCGAGTGCAACCGCGAGCATCTGGGCGGGGCTATCGCCATTCACTGCCAGGAGCGTTTCCTGGCCGATTATGCCGCCGCGCACGACCTGGGCTTGCCTATGCCGGACGTGCCGCAGCGGGGGGAACACGTTGCCGTGGTCGGCGCTGGGCCGGCCGGCCTGTCCTGTGCCTACCATCTACGGCGCATGGGGTATCAGGTGACGGTCTTCGATGCCGGCGATAAGCCCGGCGGGATGATGCGCCTGATACCGGAGTATCGCCTGCCCAAAGAGGTGCTGGAGCGCGAGATCGCGGCCATCGTTGCAACAGGAGTGGAGGTGAAGACCGGCGTGCGCCTGGGCGTGGACGTCTCCCTGGACGACCTCAAAGATTACGCAGCGGTGTTCCTGGCCGTGGGCCAAAGCCGTAGCCGCAGGCTGGGCGTGCCCGGCGAGGAGGCCACGGGCGTGCTGCCCGGAATTGATTTCCTGGCGCGGGTGGCCCGAGGCCAGAGAGTGGGGCTGGGGGAGAAAGTCGCGGTCATCGGCGGCGGTAACACGGCGATGGACGCGGCCCGCACCGCGCGCCGCCTGGGCGCGGACGTCACCATCTTCTATCGCCGCTCGCGTGCCGAGATGCCGGCCATTGACGAGGAGGTCAACGAGGCACTGGACGAGGGCGTGAGGATCGAGTTCCTGCGAGCGCCGGTGGCCGTGCTCACCGAGAATGGCCACGTGCGCGGTCTGCGACTGACGGAGATGGAGCTGGGCGCACCCGACGAGAGCGGACGGCGCCGTCCCTTGCCGGTAGCCGGTTCCGAGTACGAAGTCGCCTGCGATACCGTAATCCCCGCGTTGGGCCAGGTCGCCGACCTGTCCTTCCTCGACGCGGAGGTGAAGTCCGAGCGCGGACGAATCATCACCGACGAGAAAGCGGCCACCACCCGTCCGCCGATCTTCGCCGGCGGGGACGTGGCCACCGGCTTCGGCACGGTGACGGCGGCAGTGGGCTCCGGCAAGCGGGCCGCACTGGCGATTGACTGCTTCCTGCGCGGCGTCGAGCGTACTTTCCCAGACCTGGCGCAGAACGTGCAGGCTGCGCCTCGACCCCACGACGCGGCCGTGGTGCGCTTCGAGGACTTGAACACGGCTTACTTCGAGGAGGAACCCCGCCCCCGGCAGGAACAGCGGCCCGCCGCCGAGCGGGTGACCACCTTCGAGGAGGTCAACCTGGGCTACGGCGAGGATGCGGCTCTGGCCGAAGCACAGCGCTGCTTCTCCTGTGGGACTTGCAACGAGTGCGATAACTGCCTGATCTTCTGCCCGGACGTGGCTGTGCTGCGCGGGCCAAGCGACGACGAGCCCTTCGTCTTCAACTACGACTACTGCAAGGGCTGTGGTATCTGCGTCAGCGAGTGCCCTCGGCACGCCATCTCGTTCGAGGAAGAAGTAAAATTCGCGGAAACATAACTCCAGGTGACCAGCACTTTGATTTCAGACTTGCAGGAACGACAAAGCAAGTTGTGGTACTTAAAGGCGCTCACCAGATAGCATATGTAAGTGCCGGTCACCTTAGTGCCCTTTCTTTAGAGGAGGACGTGATTATGAAGAAAGTCGTCACCGGCAATTACGCCGTATCCTGGGGGGCCAGGCTGGCCCGCGCGCAGGTCATCGCCGCCTACCCCATCACCCCCCAGACGTCAATCATTGAGAAATTGGCCACTTTCTGCGCCGACGGCGAGATGGAAGCCCGCTTCATCAAAGTGGAAAGCGAGCACTCGGCGATGGCCGCCTGCATCGGAGCCTCGGCTGCCGGAGCACGGGCCTTCACCGCCACCTCGGGCCAGGGCCTTTTGCTCATGCACGAGGTTGTCCACTGGGCGGCGGGCGCGCGATTGCCCATCGTGATGGGTGTGGTCAACCGGGCCATAGGCCCCGGCTGGAATATCTGGACCGATCAAAATGACACGCTCTCGCAACGTGACACCGGCTGGCTACAATTCTACTGCGAGACCAACCAGGAGGTGCTGGATACCACTATCCAGGCTGTTAAAATCGCGGAGACCGTCTTCCTGCCGGCGATGGTCGTCCTGGACGCCTTCCTCCTCTCCCACACCTCCGAGCCGGTGGACATTCCCGATCAGGCGGAGGTAGATGCTTTCCTGCCGCCCTATCGTCCTGAGCTCAAACTGGACCTGGACGACCCGCGCGCTTTCGGGGCGCTGGTCCTACCCAGCGACTACATGGAGATGCGCTATAAAATACAAAAGGCAATGGAGCGGGCGGTGGGCGTGGCGGAGGCAGTAGATCACGAGTGGGGCGAGCGGTTTGGGCGAAGCTGGGGCCTGGTGGAGCGCTACCGCCTGGACGACGCCGAGATCGCGCTGGTCACGTCGGGGACGGTGACCGGCACCTCGCGCGTGGTGGTGGACGAACTGCGCGACAAGGGCTTGAAAATCGGCCTGCTCAAAGTGCGCATGTTCCGCCCCTTCCCGCACGAAAAGGTCCGCCAGGCGTTGGCCGGGATAGAAAAGGTGGCGGTCATTGATCGTAACATTTCCTTTGGGGATAGCGGGGTCTTCGCCCAGGAAGTGCGCGCAGCGCTGTACAGGGCGGATAAGCGCCCACCGGTGTTCGATTTCGTCACCGGACTGGGCGGTCGCGACATCGTTCCGGCGACTATCCGCGAGATCGTGGACTACACCGTCGCCCACGACGCACCAGTCGAGGAGTTCACCTGGATTGGGGTGAAGAAATAGCGAATGGTGAATGGCGAATAGCAAATGGCGAATGGCGAATGTCGAATGGCGAATGGAAGAATTCCATTCTTGGTAAACAGGCGACCTGCCATGTGAAGAACAAGACTCGTGTTGCTAAGGAGTGAAAATATGCGTAAGCCAAAAACCTACGCTCGGAACTACGAGATACCTGAGGAAGAGTTGACCTATTCGGGCAGTGTGTCGTGTCCAGGGTGTGGAGCTACGCTTGCGATGCGCTATGCGCTGAAAGCCCTGGGTCCCAAAACGATGGTCGTCATTCCGGCGTGCTGCTGGTCCATCATTGCCGGCCCGTTCCCATATTCCTCGCTCACCGTGCCTATCTTTCACACCGCTTTCGAGACGGCGGGCGCTGTGTCCTCGGGTATCCGCGCCGCGCTGGACATACTGGGCAAGGAGGACATCACGGTGATGGCCTGGGCCGGCGACGGCGGCACCTTCGACATCGGCATCCAGGCACTCTCAGCGGCAGTGGAACGCAACGAGGATTTCATCTACGTCTGCTATGACAACGAGGCGTACATGAACACCGGCATCCAGCGTTCATCGGCCACGCCGTGGATGGCCTGGACGACCACCACGCCGGTGAAGCACCCCAAGGACGAGCCTAAAAAGGACATCATGGCCATCATGGCCGCGCACTACATCCCTTACACGGCCACGGCGACGATAGCCTATCCCGACGACATGATCGCCAAGTTCCGTAAGGCCAAAAGCATCCACGGAGCTAAATTCATCCACGTGTTATCCCCCTGCCCACCCGGCTGGAAGTCTGAAGCCAGCGATAGCATCAAGCTCAGTCGGCTGGCGGTACAAAGCAAAGTCTTTCCCCTGTACGAGATCGAGCACGGGGAAAAAGTGACCATCAACGTGTGGCCGAAGGACGGCGGCGTACCCGTGAGCGAGTATCTCCGGCTCCAGGGTCGCTTCCGCCACTTGAGTGACGAAAACATCGCTGCCATTCAGGCCGAGGTGGACCGCAACTGGGAGCGGCTGGTGGCGAAGGCTAAAGGATCGGTGTATACTGAGCTTGTATGAAAAAGAGGACGAACCTGCTGGCCCTGGGCGGATACGCCCTGCTGACCGGGGTGTTGACCTGGCCTGTGCTCCCTCGCCTGACCGCTTGTTTGGCTGGTGGGCCGGACCTGGACCTGTGGGTCTTTCAGTGGGACAACTGGTGGCTCAAACAAGCCCTGCACCAGGGAATCAGCCCCTATCACACTGACCTGCTTTTCTATCCTCAAGGAGTGAGCCTGACTGCCCACAGCTTCAACTGGGGGATGAGCGCCGTGTGGCTGTTGATTGAGCCGCTGGTGGGGCCAGTAGCCGCCTATAATCTGACGTTACTGCTGACTTTTGTTCTCAGCGGGTACGCGATGTACCTATTGGCACGCGAGTTCACCGGCCACGACGGAACAGCCTTCATCGCTGGGCTGGTCTTCGCCTTCTGCCCCTACCGGCTCTCACAGAGCACCGCTCACATCCTGCTGGCTGCGATGCAGTGGTTACCCCTGTTCGTGCTCTACCTGGTGCGCACGGTGCGCGAGTGCTCCGTGCGCACCGCCATTTTGGGTGGTGTGTTCCTGGCCCTGTCGGGATTGGAGTGCTGGCACTTTCTCACTTTCGCCGGATTGCTGGGTGGGCTGTACGTGGGGTACAGCCTGATCTTCGAGCGAGGACGATGGCATTGGCGGACAGTGTCCTTGCTGGCTCTGGCAGCTCTGGTCTGCATCATGCTAATCGCGCCGCTGCTGGTTCCTATCGTCCGCGAGTACCTGAGTGCCGGTGGGGCCGGCCATGCCCTGCCCGTCGAACTAGCCGGGGAGTCCACCGACTTGCTGGCCTACCTGACACCCAGCAGGCTCCATCCGCTGTGGGGCCAGCGGCTGGCGGGGGTGTACGGGCGATTCGTAGCCAACGAGCGCTGGATCGCTTTCGTGGGCTATGTGGTGCTGGCCTTGAGCGCGTACGCCGCCCTGCGTCGGGTGCGCGGGGCGGGCCTCTGGCTGACTGGCGCGGCGGGATTCGTCTTGCTGGCTCTGGGCCGTGATCTGACTGTGGGCGGCGTGGCCCATCCCCGGTTGTTCATGCCCTACCGGCTGGTGAGTGATTGGTTCCTGTTCCGTATGCTTCGCCACCCAGACCGCTTCAACCTGGTGGTCATGTTCTGCCTGGCGGTGGTCGTCGGCCTGGCCTGCGCCAACCTGGTCCGTCGCCTGCGGGGGTGGGCACAAAGTGCGACTATGTTGACCCTGGCCGGGTTAATCCTGTTCGAGTATTTGGCTCTGCCTTATCCCACCGTCAGCCCAACAGTTTCGCCCTTTTACCATGAGCTGGCTCGCGACCCAGCCGATTACGCCATTGTGGAGCTGCCCATGGGCCGCCAGCGGGCCAAAGAATACATGTACTTCCAGACGGTTCATGGCAAGCACCTGGTGGAGGGTATGGTGGCTCGCACTCCGCCCGATGCTTACGCCTTCATTGAGGCCGATCCCCTCCTGCGCCTGCTGCGCTCAGGCCAACCGGCGGGGTATCCGACATTCGATGTAGCAGCCCGGCAACAGGCACTCGCCAACCAGGGGTTTCGCTACTTCGTCCTGCACAAGGAATATCTGCCGGCGGAGACGCTGGAGTCGTGGCGGCCGTTACTTGGGCCAGAGTCAGTCTACGAGGACGACGAGCTTATTGTCTACCCTGTCACTTCATCCCACTAACGCAACACGGGTAACGGGAAATGGAAAGGAGTACGAAGCGTGCAAATCCATATCGGTAACGTGACTATATACCACGTCCTGGGCGAGAGCTTTCACGTGGACGGCGGAGGACACTTCGGGCTGGTGCCCAAAGTACTATGGGAGCGGGTCGCTGAGGCGGACGAGCTCAACCGGGTGGGCATGGTGTTCCACGGCTGGCTGATCGAGTCCCACGGCCGGCGCATCCTGGTGGACACCGGCCACGGCACCAAGCTCAACGCCAAGTTCAAACGCAATTTCGCCATCGAGAAGGAAGACCGTCTGCTGGCCAACCTGGCAGCGCTGGGGGTATCGCCGGAGGACGTGGACGTCGTGATCAACACACACCTGCACGCCGATCACTGTGGGGGTAACACCCGCCGGCAGGATGACCAGATCGTCGCCACGTTCCCCAACGCCGAGTACTGGGTGCAGCGGCTGGAGTACGCCGACGCGCTCTTTCCCAACGAGCGCACCCGCGCTACCTATCTGGCCGAGAACTTCCGCCCACTGGAGGGTAGCGGGCAGTTGCGGCTGCTTTACGGGGACACGCGGGTCACGCCGGAGGTGCGTTGCGTGGTGACGCGGGGACACACTCGGGCGCACCAGTGTGTGGTCATTGAAAGCAGGGGGCAGACGGCCATCTGTCTGGGGGACCTGGCTCCGTGGGTAGTGCACTTCGAGCGCCTGGCCTGGGTGCCTGCCTACGACGTGGAGCCACTGGAGGCTATCGAGACCAAACGTCGCGTGCGCGATTGGGCATTGGAAACGGGGGCGATTCTCCTGTTCGATCACGACCCCCGCATGGCCGCCGGCGTGCTCCGCGAACAGGATGGCCGCTTCAGGGTGGAGCCGGTGCCGGCATAGTTCGGCCCGTAGTTCTGGAAACGATGAGGGGCCTGGGGAATCCGGGGGATTTTGTCCCCGATGCCACCAGGCCCCTCGATTGTATCTGTCCGCGACCG
The DNA here is from genome assembly GCA_021162125.1 of Anaerolineae bacterium. Taxonomy (GTDB): domain Bacteria; phylum Chloroflexota; class Anaerolineae; order JACIWR01; family JACIWR01; genus JACIWR01. The sequence goes on along the minus strand of JAGGZG010000241.1, from coordinate 2,473 downwards.
GATTGTGCTAACGACGCTCCCATTCATCCACGGCGGCCTTGATCAGCCCGCGGATTATGGGATCGGGAACGTCGTCGGGGCGCTCGTAAATCTGCCCGCCCACCTCGATCTCCAGTGCACCGTCGGGCCCAGCGTGGACGTGCGCTGACTTCTCCACGGGCACCACCGACTCGCGGATGAATTCCTGCAAGATGTCCTCGATCTCGTCCACGAAAGTGCGGGCCTGGGCCGGTTCGGGAGCTGGCTTCGCTGCCTTGCGTCGCAGAAACCCGATTCCGCCTGGTTTGGCTGGCTGTTTCTCCCGCTCTGCCAGGCCCTCTTCGGCCAGTCGCCTGAGGAATTCCTCCTCGGTTTCGGTCGGAGTTTCGGCTGAGACCGCTGGCGCGGGCGTCGTCTCGGGTTGGGAGACTGGGGAGGGAGCACCAGCTCCTGCTGGCGCGGAGCGGGCGACGGTTTCCAGAGGCACTCCCTCGGTGAAGCGGAGCAGGTCGGCGATGGCCCACACCACCCGCCGTCCCACTCGTCCATCGCGGATGTCCGCCAGGCGGCGGTAGCGTTGTCCCTCCACCTCGATGATCAGTGCGCCGGATACTTCGTCGCGTAGCACACGCATGACCTCGCCGGGGTGAGCAGGCGTGTAGTCATCTGGCCGGAGCGCGGGCTCCGCTTTGGCCGGGGGTACCGGGGGCAAAGGAGGGGCTTCGGCGGCCGGACGCCGTGACTCTTTTGCGCGCTGGTCGGGTGCGGCAGCGGTCTGGGATGCGCGCTTACTGCGCCGCGTTTGCAGTCCATAGCTTAGTACGCCTGCGCCGATAGCCATAGCTGCCAGGAAAATCAGGACGATAATGGCTGCCAATAAGCGCAGGTCCATTTGGGTGAAGAGCTCCATGTTCCCCTCTCCCGGACAGTGGATTTATCGTGTCTTATGGGACTGTGGTTGCTTTTATTATACCAGATGTAGCTGCCAAAGTCCATAGGAGATGGGGACCATTTTATGGAGCAGGTTGGCAGTGAGGACAGAAATGCGTGCCCCGCCCACCCAGAACGATGCGCTCGATGGACGTCCCGCATTCCCGGCAAGGTTCCCCGGTGCGCCCGTAGACCAGCAGGCTTTCCTGGAAGCCACCGCTGTCCCCGTTCACCCGCCGGTAAACCCCGTCGAAAGTGGTTCCTCGACCGCTGATAGCTTCGCCCAACACCTGGCGGATAGCGCGGTACAGGCGGGCGATCTCGTCCTCGTTCAGTGAGTTGGCCTTGCGGCGGGGGTGCAAGCGGGCACGGAACAGGGCCTCGTCGGCGTAGATGTTGCCCAGACCGGCCAGGAAGCTTTGATTGAGCAGCAGAGGCTTGAGCATCCCGGAGCGCCGCTCAATCAGGCGGACGAAGACGTCGAGGGTGAAATCCTCCGCCAGCGGCTCTGGCCCAAGTCTGCCCAACACGACCTGGGGATCGCGCACCAGCCACATCCGTCCAAACTTGCGCTGATCCTGGAAGCGGAGCGTGGATCCATCGTCCAGGGTGAGGACCACTCGCACGTGTTTCTCTGATGGCGAGAGGCGCGGGGCCAGCAGTAATTGCCCGCTCATCCGCAGGTGTACCAGCAACGTCGCTCCACCCGATAGATGCAGCAGCAGGAACTTTCCTCGCCGGCCGACGGCCTGCACCGTCCGCCCAATGACCCGCTGCTCGAACTCAGCGGGTGAGGGCGTGGCAATGCTCCGTGCCCAGCGGATCTCTGCGCCGGTTATCGTGCGCCCGATCAGGCGCACTCGCAACTCGCGAGCGATAGTCTCGACTTCGGGGAGTTCTGGCAATGAGGTTCCTCGTCCGGGTCAAGAAGTTTCGCCCTCGGCAGCAGAGATACCCGCCTGCACCATCTCGCGCAGTTGGGCACGCAGCGCGGCGATTTGTTCGGTGACCACGCTGATCTGCTGAAACAGGGATTCGTTGGCCTTGATACCCTCGGCGATGAGGAAAGCGGCGCTTTGCGAGCGGCTTTTGCAGATGTCCGCCTCGACGAGCATGTCCAGATACTTCAGCGTTTCGTCGTTGACGCGGATCATCAGCACGTTAGCCCGACCAGATAGTGCCTGTTCCAGTGCCTCCTTCATCTTCGCTGCCATGTCCGATGCCATGGAAACCACGTCCTTGCCCTTCTTACTGTCCGTGGTCTCCTCGCTCTCCGGCTCCTCGGCCGGGCGCTCCTCGTTGACTGTTGTCTCGCTCATTCTTACCTCCATCACTTGAAATGGTAGTTAGACATTACATGTAATGCCCTTTCATAGAAAACAGTATAGCACGCATGAGCCGCAGTGTCAAGCCCGGGGCTCTTTGGGGTGTATTTCACTTTTGGGGCGAGTTTGCACCCTGTAGGGGCGACCGGCCGGTCGCCCCACGGGCATCAAGTTAAGCCAGCAGCTTGGGGAAAACCCTCCCAAAAGCTCGCGGCCGGCCTCGCCTGGGGCTCAAAGCC
>JAGGZG010000340.1 GCA_021162125.1 Anaerolineae bacterium | reverse complement strand
CCCGTCGTCGCCCTGGAATCCACGCTCATCGCCCACGGCCTGCCGTTCCCGACCAACCTGGAGACTGCGCACCGGCTGGAGGCGGTGATCCGCGCAGAGGGAGCCACGCCGGCAACCATCGCCATCCTCGGCGGACGGCCGAAGGTGGGGCTGGCCGACGCCGAACTGGAGTACCTGGCCCGTAGTGAGGACGTGCGCAAAGTCAGCCGCCGTGACCTGCCCATCGTCGTCGCCCGGAGTGGCGACGGGGCAACCACAGTGGCGGCAACGATGTGGATCGCCGCCCGCGCCGGGATCGAAGTCTTCGCCACGGGGGGCATCGGCGGGGTGCATCGCGGACAACCCTTCGACGTATCCGCCGACCTGCCGGAGTTGGCCCGCACGCCCGTGGCCGTGGTCTGCGCCGGGGCCAAGTCCATCCTCGACCTCCCGCTCACGCTGGAGTGGCTGGAGACCTGGGGTGTGCCGGTGATCGGCTACGGCACCGACGAGTTCCCCGCTTTCTACACCCGCTCCAGTGGCCTGCCGGTGGACGTCCGCGCAGATAATCCGCAGGCAGTGGCGGAGATCATTCGCGCCAAGCGTGACCTGGGGCTGAGCAGTGGGGTGCTGATCGTCGCCCCCGTACCTGCCGAGGCCGAACTGCCCGCCGACGTGATGGAAGCGGCCATCGCCCAGGCCCTGACTGCCGCCGAGACTCAGGGAATCCGGGGCAAGGCCCTCACCCCGTTCCTGCTGGCCCACATCGCGGCAGTCACCGGGGGGAACAGTCTGCGGGCCAACGTTGCCCTTCTGGAGAACAACGCGGCCATCGCTGCCCGCATCGCCGGGGTGATGGCTGCCTTTCACTGATCGAGATCACATTAACACTACCTTACCGATCAAATTCTTGCACAATTGACAAGAGAATTCACCACGAAGGCACAAAGGCACGAATCTCTTTTTTGGTTTAACTTTGTGTCTTGGTGTCTTTGTGGTAAGATGTCTCTGGTTGGTTCCGGCTTGGCCGGGTTAGGGGGGTGGAAAATGAAATCGGACTGGTTGGCCCTGGCTCTCTCCTACGTATTCGTCTTTGCCGCCATCTTCGCCGGCGAGGGCCTACGCAAGTGGCAAAGCTACTCTACGGACTTTACCCGCAAGTTTATCCACATCGCCGTGGGCATGTGGTCTATTGGCACGGTGCTGCTTTTCCAACGTTGGTACTTCGCCATCATCCCGCCCCTCAGCTTCGTGGCGATCAACTACGTCTCCTATCGCCAGGAGACATTCAAGGCGATGGAGACGGGCGAACGGGGCAACCTGGGCACGGTCTATTTCCCCATCTCATTTACGCTGATCATCGTGTTCTTCTGGCTGACCCGGCCAACCAATTATCCCGGCCTCATAGTCGCCGCACTCATGCCGATGACCTGGGGCGATGCAATGGCGGCCATCCTGGGCAAACGCTTCGGCCAGTACAAGTATCGCTTCCTGGGCTCCACCCGCACGATGGAGGGCTCCCTGACGATGTTCCTCTTCAGTTGGCTGGCCACCTTCCTGGCTTTATTTTTCTTCCCTCACCTGGGCTTGCTGACCAGCCTTCTCTATGCCTCGATCGTAGCCCTGGTCGCCACCCTGGTCGAGGCCCTCTCTCCCTGGCACCTGGACAACATAACCGTCCCTCTTTCCTCGGCTCTCATGTTGTACCTGCTCACCCGGTAAACAAAACATCCCGACTCTCCGGCTGCTCAGGAACGTCAGGGGGCGGGGTAAGGGCCTTTCCCGGTGACCCGATTCCAAACCTGCGGGAAGGTAGCCCAGCCCTTTCTTTTTTCCCTCGTTTCTGGTATAATTATGGCAACATAAACTTCGGGGAGCGCGAGCAAACATGACCACTGAGCGGATGGTGTCACCCCGGCTGCGAGAAGAAGAGACTGTGTTGGATGCCTCATTGCGCCCCAGGCGGCTGGATGAGTTCATCGGCCAGGAGCGGGTGAAGGCCAACCTGCGCATCCTGATCGAGGCGGCCAAAGGACGGGAGGAAACGTTGGACCACATCCTCCTCTACGGGCCACCCGGTCTGGGTAAAACCACACTGGCCAACGTGATCGCCAACGAGATGCGGGTCAACATCCGTGTCACCTCTGGGCCGGCCATCGAGCGCGCCGGCGACCTGGCGGCCATCCTCACCAACCTGCGCCGGGGCGATGTGCTGTTCATTGACGAAGTACATCGCCTGGGCCGCGTCGTCGAGGAGATTCTTTATCCGGCGATGGAAGATTATGCGCTGGACCTCGTCATCGGTAAAGGCCCCGGCGCACGGAGCATCCGCCTCAAACTGCCACGATTCACCATCATCGGGGCCACCACTCGCCTGGCGCTGGTGACCTCCCCGCTGCGCGCCCGGTTCGGCGCGGTTTATCGCCTGGATTTCTACGACCACGAGGCGATGCTGGCTATCGTCCGCCGTTCAGCGGCCATCCTGAGAGTGGAGATTGACGACGGTGGCGCGGAGGAGATCGCCCGCCGGGCCCGGGGTACACCCCGCGTTGCCAACCGTCTGCTCAAGCGCGTGCGCGATTACGCCCAGGTACGCGCCGACGGATACATCACCCAAGAAGTGGCACAAGCGGCACTGACCATGCTCGAGGTGGACACCCTGGGCCTGGACAACATTGACCGCAAAGTGCTGCGCACAATCATCGAGAAGTTCGACGGCGGACCGGTGGGCCTGGACACCATTGCCGCTGCCATCTCCGAGGAAGCCGACACCATCATGGACGTGTACGAGCCGTACCTGCTGCAACTCGGCTTCCTGGCCCGCACGCCGCGAGGCCGGGTGGCCACCCGCCACGCCTACGAGCACCTGGGCATCGCCTACCCGCAGCGACCGGATCAGCCGACGCTGTTTT
>JAGGZG010000133.1 GCA_021162125.1 Anaerolineae bacterium | reverse complement strand
TCCAACGCCTGCTCGCCGGTGTCGGGCTGGGAGATGTAGAGGTTGTCCACGTCCACCCCACAGCGGGCGGCGTAGGCCGGATCGAGGGCGTGTTCCATGTCAATGAAAGCGGCGATGCCGCCCATGCGCTGGGCCTCGGCGACGATGTGCTGCGCCAGGGTAGTCTTGCCGGAGCCCTCGGGACCGTAGATTTCGATGACGCGGCCACGGGGCACTCCCCCGATGCCCAGGGCAATATCCAGAGAAAGGGAGCCGGTGGGGATGGCCTCCACGTTGAGGTGGGTGGCCTCCCCCAGCTTCATGATCGTCCCCTCGCCAAAACGTTTCTGCAGGCTGGCCAGCGCCGTATCCAGGGCCCGTGCCCGAGCCTCATCCGCCATGCCACACCTTTCCGGTCTAACGTCAGTGCGGCCTCCTGGCCGCTTTGTAATACCTTTTCCAACGGTTAGTTATAGTTTACAACAATAATCAGGAAAAATCAAGTTCAACCTCCCGCAGGTTTGGAACCTGCGGGAGGTTAAGTTTCCTCCAGCCGACGCAGGAAAGCGCGGTCGGCCTCGGAGAGAGGGGCTTTTTCCAGCAAGTCTGGGCGGCGCTGCCAGGTGCGGCGCAGGGACTCCTGCCGTCGCCAGCGCACGATCTCGGCGTGATTGCCGGAAAGGAGCACCTCCGGCACGGTGTATCCCCGGAATTCCGGCGGGCGGGTGTACTGTGGGTACTCCAGCAAGCCCATGGCGTGGGAATCCTCGAAGGTGGCGCCGGGCTCGCCCAGCACGCCGGGCAGCAGACGGGTCACCACGTCCACCACCACCATAGCGGCAATCTCCCCGCCGCTGAGCACGTAATCGCCGATGGAGAGCTCGTCCGTGGCCAGGTACTGGCGTACCCGCTCGTCCACTCCCTCGTAGCGTCCGCAGATGAGGGCTATGCGTGGATGTTTCGATAGCTCGCGGGCGATCCGCTGGGTGAGCAACCGACCCTGCGGGCTGAGCAGGATGATCGGCGCGTCGGGCTGGGGACCCAGCACAGCCTCCACGGCGTAGAAGATGGGCTCCGGCTTCATGATCATGCCCCCACCGCCGCCGTAAGGGGTATCGTCGGTGACGCGGTGTTTGCCGGGGGCGTAGTCGCGGATGTTGTGCAGGGCGATGGACACCAGCCCGGCCTCCACCGCGCGCTTGATAATGCTTTCGCTGAAGACCCCGTCGAACATGGCGGGGAACAGGGTGAAAATGTCGAAATGCATTAGTAACCTCTTCAGGTGACCGTCACCTGTGAGGTGACGGTCACCTTACGGTCATTCTACTACGAACTTCGTCCCATCGCTGCGGCCCCACACCTCCGGGAAGTACATCTCGTAAGCCAGGCTGGGCATGGTCAGGAACTCGCCGGGGATGCTGGCCCGGATGAGATACGTATATTCGTACACGCCACGCGGTAAGTAGGTAGCGAAGAGGACGGCCTTCTCGTCGCGCAGTTCGGTGTGGCTGAACCACCACCAGCCCCAGGCGTACCACTCGTCGCCTTCCTTGCGCTCCATCTCGGGCGGCTGGCCGACCACGCTGGTGGTCTTCAGGCTCAGGTCCAGGGCCTCGCAGCCGGCGGGCAGCGGGTCCTCGACGACCAGGTAGTATAGGTCATTGGGAGCGATGACGGTGAGCTTGACCTGTATCACGTCGCCGATGTCGGCGCCGCTCACCGGTGAGCACTTCGTCGCGTCGTCGCACTTGTCAGGGATGGTGTACTGCCGGGCGACGATCACCCCCCGGCTGAGGGCGGTCACGTCCTCCACGGGAAGGTAGTAGCGCAGATACGCGGCGTAATAGAGGCGGCCCTCGCCGGTCTGATCGCCGGCCGGCGGCAGGCGCTCGATGAGCAGGCGATTGCTCTCCTGACCCACCAGTTTCGCGATCTCGGCGACGAGCTGTTGTTGTTCGTCCACGTTCTGCGACGTGACCGTGCCCTCCCCCAACGGCTCGCCGTTGAGGTACACGGCGTAGCTGTAATCGCCCTTGAGCTCGCCGGTCATCACCATGTAATCGGTGAGGGCGATCAGCGCCCAGGCGGTCTCCTGGGTGGTCTCCCAGTGACCCTCGGCCTGGCGGGCGACCATCAGCCAGCGCACCACGTTGGGCAACAAGGGGTTGTCCACGTCCAGGCGGGTGAAAGCGTCCAGAATGATGGACGTGGAGCGGGTGTCGGTGTTCATCGTCCAGTAGTCTACTGTACCCTCCTCCCAGTGTGCGCCAGTGGCGCTGAGGATGGCCGCGCTGGTCAGATCGCTGAGCAGCGTATCCACGCGGGAGTGCTCGTCCGGCTGCAACAAATTGAGAGTCATGGCCAGATACGCCTTGCCGTAGTTGCCCAACAGATCACGGCGCTCGTACAGGCTGATTGTGCGTCCCAGGTCGCCCGCGCCGTGCTCGGCCAGGACGTAGAGGATGAACGCCTGGGTGTTACCCTGCCACGGCGCTTCGATGTCCTTGGGCTGGCGCAGGCTGTCGCGCAGATAAGTTGCAGCACGATCCATCACCTCCTGCTCCACCGTGAAACCCGCTTTGTCTGCCGCGTCCAGGGCGAAGAGGACGTAGGCTGTCAGGTACGGATCTGATTCATCGGTTATCCACCAACCCCAGCCTCCATTGTAACGCTGTTGGGCGTACAGGCGTTGCAGGGCCACTCCCACTTGCTGGGGCAGCTTGGTCTCCAACTCGGGATTCTCGATGCCCAGCTTTTTGAGCGCGCGGAAGGTGAGCACGTTGGGCAGGAAGCGGGACACGGTCTGTTCGACGCACTCGTAGGGATAATGCTCCAGGTAAGTCAGTCCATCGCGCATGCCCGCCGCCAGCGAGGGATCGAGCTTGACGGTCAGCTCGCCCTGGGTGGGGTCCAGGCGCTGGGGGAGGACGATGACCTCGGTGCGGGAGCCGGCCTCCTCCAGTTGACCGGCCGTGGACACCACCTCCGGCGTGGAGTAGCGGTAGACGGGCAGGGTGATTTCTACGGCATCGGACAGGAAGGGGCCGGCCGTGGCCTCCGGCGATTGCTCCTCGGCGCTGAACAGCAACTTGGCCTTTTCCGCGTTCTCCACGGTCACCTGCCAACTGACCTTGACCTTGTCGTGGGCGGGGATGCTCACGTTCTGCGATCCGCCCTCAACGGTCAGGCCCTCCGCTGCCAGGTCCACCACCGCCACGAGGGGTTCCGCGGAGTTATTGTGCACCACGGCGCTGAGCTGCGCCTGATCGCCGATGACGAAGAAGCGCGGGGCCACGGGGCGCACCAGCAGATCCTTGGTGCTGACCACGTCCACCTTCGTCTCGCCGACCAGAGTATCGGCGGTGATGCCCTTGGCCCCCAGCCGCCAGGTCGTCAGTGTGTCCGGCAGTTCAACCTCGATTTTGGCCCGACCGTTTTCGTCGGTACGCACGGCAGGGTTCCAGTAGGCAGTGTCCGGGAAACGACGGCGCACGGCGGCCATCGCTGCCTCCGGGGCACCGCCCCCGCCTTTGGCCCGCGTCTCCACGGTCTCGTTCAGGCGATCCACAGAGTACACCAGCGTGGCGGCGGTGCGAATGCCCAGCCCCCGCTCGCCGTAGAAGAAGTCCAGCAGGTTGGCCTGTCCCGACTCGGCCAGGGCCAGCACGGAGAGGTCCACCAGGCTCAGCGAGAGCTCGGCAGGCACGCCCTGACCGCTGTGATCGGTGGTTTGGATGTCGTAGGTGACGGTCTCACCGGGGCCGTAGTGCTCGCCTTTGGACATATCGCGGTCAGGGGTGATAGTAACATTCAGCACCTTCTCCGCCGTGGAGACCGGCAGAGCGATGCAGCCCATCTTGAACGAGGCCAGCGGCTCGGTCTCGTCCCGCCCTTTGACGATGAACACCGAAACGTAGACGTTAGGGATGTGATCGGCGGTGATGGGGATTTGCAGGACATCGCTGTTGCTCTTCAGGGTAACGACTTCGTGCGAGATGACGTGGCCGCGTTCCACGGTCACCAGGGCTTTGACCTGGCCCTGGTACGGTGAGGGGACGAGAATCTGGGCCACGTCGCCGACCTGGTAGCTTTTCTTATCGGCGATGAGCTCGATGCGGTCGTTATTCTCCCGCCGCCAACTCACGTATTTGTGGCTGGAGACCCACAGGTAAGTCGAGCTGCGCACCTCGTTCTCGCGCTCGTCGCGGCCCCAAGCCACCACCTTGTAAGAGCCACCCTCTTCAGGCACAAAGGACACGGCGGCTTTACCCTCGCCGTCGGTGGTGACGGTGGCGGTGTACACCGGCGTATCCTTCACCTCCCAGGTCCAGCGGTAGCGCCCGTCGTCTTCCTGTTTTCGCACGCTGAACCACTCGTGTTTGTTGAAGACCACGGTCAGCGGCACCTCCGGCACGGGCTCCTGTTGCCAATCCACAGTGATGACGTCCACCGTCTGCTTCTGGCCCGCCGTGCCCACGTAGCGGCGGGGGGCCAGGCCGATGTAGAACAATCCTTTGTGCACCACAGTTTCGGTGCGATTGCTGGTCTGTTGATTGTTCACGTCTGTAACGGAAACCTCGATAGTGAACACCTGGCTGGTCATCTCGTCGGCGATGTCGGCCGGCACCTGGAAGGTGACCCGGCCCTCGCCGTCGGTGGTGCCCTGCCCCTGAGCGATGAGATAGCCGTAGCCGCCGTAGTACTGCTCCTCGCGCTGTTCCCACTGATAATCGGTGAAATCGTAGTAGCCGGGGCCGTCCCAGCGGAAGAAGTAGTTGCGGCTAAGCACTGACCAGGTGACGTCGGCGTTGGCCACCGGCCCGCCGAAGTAGTACGTGGCCTGGGCGGTGACATTGATCGTGTCGCCCTGCACGTAAGCGTCGCGGTCGGTCTCCACGCTCACCTGGAACTCAGGCTTGCGGTATTCGGCCACCTGGAAGGAGGTGTAATAGCTTTGGTCTTCGACATAGGCCCAGATGTCGTAAGAACCCAGCGACGCCTCCTCGTCCAACTGAAATTCACCGTACACCGTGCCCATGTCGCTGACGGGCAATTTCTCGTTGTATAGCTCCCGGCCCTGGCTGTCGTTGATGACCACTTCCACGTCCTTGACCCCGGCGGGCAGGCTATAGTGAGCGTCATCGTCGGCGCGAAGGATGCCCTTGAAGTACACCTTCTGGCCGGGGCGATAGATGGGCCGGTCGGTGTAAAGGTAGCCCTGGTACGGGTCGCTGTAGTAGCGGGTGTTGAGGCCGAAATCCCAGGGATCAATGCCATCACTCCAGCGATTGCCGACCACGGCGAACCACGGGCTGGACGCCCCTTCTTCACCGATAAAGGCAGTCAGAGGGTTCCACATGTCGCGTTTGGCGAATTCGGCCTGGAACACCCCGTTATCATCCGTCGTGCCCTGGGCAACGACCTGGCCATCCTCGTCGTAAAGGACGACCGGCACCTGGGCCAGCACGTCGCCGTTGCTCAGGCCGGTGGCCCATACCAGGGCCTCGGTCTCGGTCTGCTTGAGCACAGCGTTGGCGGTGGACAAGATCATCGCGTGCCGCGAACGCTCGTCCCGCCCGAATCCCGGGGCGCCGACGTCCAGGTAGTACAGGCCAGGAGCCAGCCGCTCGCCCGCCTCCAGGGTAATGGACACGGGCAGCAGCGCCACCTGGTTGAGGGGCGCGTCCACCTCCACCGACCATTGGCGCAGCAGGGCACGGTCATCGGGGCGAAAATCTCGCCGGAAATCGTGACTGCCGAGGCGCAGGAAGTCATCAAGGGATAAGCGATAGAGGGCAAAGTCCACCTCGCTGACGTTGCGGTAGGTGACGATGACTTCAGGGCCGTCGGGCGAGCTGGCGTCGTAAGTGCCCACCCACCCTGGCACGTTCACGTAGACCATCGGATCGAGTTGGCGGGTGGTGAAGCGCACGGTGTACGGTTCACCCAGCTTGTGCCCGTAACGCCCGGCCAGGCCCGCTCCAAAAGTAATCGTGTACTGGGTGGACGGCTGCGCGCCAAAAGAGAGGTACAGCTCGGAATTGTAGTACCGCCAGTAGGTGTAGACGTTGGCAGAAGTGATGACCCCACTCTCCTGGGCCACCGTGTCGTAATACTCGATGGCCAGGTTAGGCTCCAGCGTGGTGGGGTCCATCGGGCTGCTAAAAGTTACATGCAGGCCGGTGTGAGGATCGGCCATCCGAGCACCGTCGCCGGGATCGGTACGAACGATGCGCGGCAGGCCCACGGTGGTAAAGCTCCACGAGTAATCCGTGGGTGTGCCCCTCTCGCCAGCGGCGGCCAGCGCCCCACGCGCGATTTTCCCACTATAAACCGTGTCCAACTCCAGGGGTTGGGCCGGAGTGAAGACCATCAGATCACGGCCCTCCTCGTCCGTGGTCCAGGTGAACGTCCCGGCCACCGTCTTGCCCCCGCTGCCGACGAGGGAGAAGTGAGCCTCGGCAGAGGAGTGATCCATCGGCTGGTTGAAAGTCACAGTTATGGTCTCGCTGGGGCCGACGAAGACGTCGCCGTCATCGGGGCGGGTGTAGACCACCGCCGGGAGCTTGGTGGTGAAGGTCCAGACGTAGTCCTCGGCCAGGACGCCGCCGGTGGTATCGGTCAGACCCGCTTCAACGCGGGCGGTGTAGGTGGTGGCCGGGGCGAAGCCCTTAGTGGGGCGGAAGAGGTAGATGGCGGTGTTCAACCACTCGCCGCTGCCCTCCACGGCCGGCTCGAAGGTGAGCGGCTGCGGGAGCCCGGCCTGCTCGCTGATGGCGGTGAGGGGCACGACCGGACGGTTGAACATCACCGTCACGGCGGCGTCCATGTCCACTTCTTCGCTGCTGTCGGCGGGCTGTACCTGGGCCACCTCCAGGTAGCCAACCGTGCTGAAACGGAATGAGTACTCCGCCTTCAGGGGCAGCCCGGCGGCGCTGCGGGCAGCGGTGCCCAGGGTCACCCGATAGCGTGTCCCTCGCTCCCAGGCCGTCGCCGGGGTGAAGCGCAGTGTGCGCTCGTCCGGCCAGTCGAAGGTGCCCTCCACGGCCGGCTCGACGGTGAACGCCGCCTCCACCGAGGCTTTGTCCATCGCCTGGTCGAAGACGAGGACGATGGGCGCGTCCACCATCTGCTCCTCGCCCCGCGCCGGGGTGCGCGATACCACCAGCGGCGGGGTGGGTTCCAGCACCTGGGGCACAACCCGCGTCGCCACCTGGGTGGCCACGGGAGTGTCCGTGGGCGGGGCGGGCAGTCCCCATCGACAGGCCAGGACACTGGACGCGACGAGAGCACAAAGCACAACTACACTGACGATCACACGTCTTCGTTTCATGAGATGACCTCCTTGTGAGGGTATTGTACATACACAGTTGGCGAAAGCCTTTCGTTCCGTTAGGCGAGAAATTCGAGCTTGACAGCCTGACCCTATTGTAGTATACTTATGAACGTAGCGGCATCGTAAGTCCTGGTGACCCTGGACCTTCGTAGAAGGTGCCTAGCTGGCGCTGAGATGCGCCGGGACAGACTGAAATCGGGGCCCAGGGAGAGCCGCTCTTTCTTTTTGCCTCTCACCACAACTTGCGTCTGATGATGTCTTCCACTATCACTTTATCAGCAATGATTCTGTAGAACCTGTCATCCCCGTGCTCATATTTCTGAAAAAAGGCCCAGGCCACGCAATCTACTGCCTGAAGTTCCTTGCGCACGACTGAGTCCTCCTGTCGGATCAAGACCACCTCCTGGGGCACACCCACCAGACCCTCACGGATTGTCTCCTCCAGGTCATAGCGCAACGTCCTCTTGGTGTATCGCTTGTCCAGATCCTCCAGGTTCTTAGGGGGACGGTAGATATGGCGCTTGTCAACAATCGCGGCAATGACCCCAATGTTCTCCTGAGCTATTGCCCGGAGAAGCCTCAAAGAGACCGAGGGCAGCGATGCTGAGGCTTTCAACTCAGCCACGGCAGGCCTCCGGCCCAATCGCTTCTGCATACGCTTTACGTGCAGGGCAAGAGGCCGAGGGTTGGAGGTCGCCAGAACCGCGACAACCAGGAAGTGGCTGCCTGAAAAAGGGTCTACATTGCCTGATTCGTCGAGGAAAGCGTACTGCATGGACTGACTTCACTACTCTGAGAGACACACTTCCAAAGTGCGTCGCGCCTCGTTCTACTCCAATACTGCAACCATCACCGCCTCACTCTCCAAGCGATTCCCCTCCACATCGTACCCCACCGCTGTAACCGTGTGCACCCCCTCTTGCAGCGTCCACCAGGCGCGGTAGGGCGGCGTGGTCAACTCGGCCAGCGGCTGCCCATCCACGTACAGCGTTATCCGCGCCACGGACACGCCGTCTGCGGGACGGGCGGCCACGAGGATGCGCTGCGCTTCGGCAGGCAGCGACGGGCTGAGGCGAAAGACGCTGTTGGGGTCGGGGCTGGTGATGGTTAGGGGTTTCAGGTTTCGGGTTTCAGGTTTCACGTTGGATGCCACATGTTGAACACCGGCGGTCTGACGTGCGGCGTTCTGAGGAGCGACGACGCCGTGCTCGTGGCCCCACGCGGCCAGCTCGGGGGGCAGAACGGTTATCACCTTTTCCACGATGCGGTCGGGAGGAGTGTCTGCCGTGGCCGGTTTACCAGTGGCCGCGTCCACTTGAACAAGCTGATGCATAGTGCAGGTCTCGGTGGGCTCGGTGCCGGCGATGAAAAGCTCGGTGCGGCGATGCGGACAGTGGGGGTTGGGCAGCAGCCCGGATAGGGCGCACACCTCAACCTCAACCAAGCCACTGGGGCGCGGGAAAGCGAGTGCCGGGCGGCCTTTCAACGCCTCCTCCATGAAATCGTGCCAGATGGGGCCCGCGCCGCTGATGCCCGATACGTCACGCATGGGGGAGTTATCGGCGTTGCCCACCCACACGCCGGCTACCAGATCAGGGGTGTAGCCCACAGTCCAGTTGTCGCGCCAGTCGGTGGTGGTGCCGGTCTTGGCCGCGGCGGGACGGGTGAGGTGCAACATGCTTCCCTCGCCGAAGCCCGGCATGCGCGCCGTGTCGTCACTGAGAATATCGGTGATCAGGTAGGCCACGCGCGGATCCAGCACCAGCGGGCCGACGCCGGGCGGACTCTTGTACAACACACGGCCGCTGGCGTCCTCCACGCGCAGGATAGACACCGGCTCCACCTTGTATCCGCCGGTGGCGAATGCTGCGTAGGCCGCCGTGAGCTCCAGGAGGCGCACCTCGCCGCCACCCAGGGTCAGCGCCAGGCCAAAGCGCTCGCTGTCATCAAATGTAGAAATACCCAGACGGCGGGCCAGGCCAATCATCCGCTCCAAGCCCACGTGCTCCAGCACTTTGACGGCAGGCAGGTTGTACGACGAGGCCAGCGCCTCCCGCAGGAGCACCGGCCCGTGCCATTGCCGGTCGTAGTTGATGGGCACGTAAGCTGTGCCCTCGCGGGTGAGAAAGGCAGTCCGCACGTCGGCGACCATGGTCGCTGGGGTGTATGGACGGAATGCCGCATCCTTCGCATCAGGAGTGAAGGCCGCCGCGTAAGTGATGGGTTTGATCGCGGAGCCGGGCTGGCGCAGGGCCAGCGCCGCGTTCACTGCCCCGCTAATCTCCGCGTCGAAATAGTCCGGGCTGCCCAGCATGACCAACACCTCGCCGCTGTGCGGGTCGAGGGCCACCAACGCGGCGTTGTGGGCGTTGTGACCCCGTTCGTCATCGCCTCCGGTCGCGAGTTCGGCCAGGCGGCGGCGGACGATGCGCCGTGCCGCGTCCTGCAAGTCCACGTCCAGGGTGGTGTAGACCCGCAATCCTCCCTGGCCCAACACTTCTTCGCCCAACGCGGCTTCCAGTTGACTCCAGACGTACATCACGAAGTGCGGAGCGCGGATGGGAAAAGGCACGGCGGCGAAGTGCAGCGGCTCGACTTTGGCCCGCTCGGCCTCGGCGGTGCTCAAGTAGCCGTGTTTGACCATCAGGTCGAGGACGACAGCCTGGCGGGATTGGGCCGCGTCGGGGTTAGTGAGCGGGTTGTAGTGCGCCGGAGCCTGGGGCAGCCCGGCCAGCATGGCGCACTCGGCCAGGTCCAGCTCGCCCACAGACTTGCCGAAGTAGGCCTGCGCCGCCGCCTCCACCCCGTAGGCCAGATTCCCGTAGTAGGTCTGATTGAGGTAGAGGGCCAGAATCTCGTCTTTGCTATAGGTGCGGGCCAGCCGCCACGCCAGAATGGACTCGCGCAGCTTGCGGGTCAGCGTGCGCTCACTGCGTTCCTGCGGATCGAGGAGCAGATTGCGGGCCAGCTGCTGAGTGATAGTACTGCCCCCGGCCAGCACCTCACCGCCGCGCAGGTTGATCCACAGCGCGCGGACGATGGCCCAGGCGTCCACGCCGGGATTAGAGTAGAAGTTAGCGTCCTCGGTGGCGATGGTCGCCTGTCGCAGGGCCAGGGGTATCTCGTTCAGAGGCAGAGGGGTATGCTTGCCCGTGTGGGGATCAATAACTTCGTAGAGAAGTCGCTCGCGGCGGTCGTAAATCAGCGTGCTGGGCACAGCTCCACGCGCAGGCAATTCGCCCGTGGTGGGCAGGTCCGCCACCAGCCAGGTGTACACAGCCCAACTGGTGATGACCAGCAAGCCCAGGGGAATTATTATCAGCAAGAAGAACTGTCGTCTTCGGTGCACCATACATCTGCCATCCGTAGGCTATGAGTTGAAAGTTGCAGGTTCAAGGTTTCGCCTCATCCACAACTATATCAGGCTACTTCTGTTAGCGATTGAAATCGCCTCTAGAGGGCCTGCAGCCGAGCGTCCACCTGCGTGGACGCGCCTGTCCACGCAGGTGGACAGCCAGCTTTAGCTCCTCAGGCGCGGTTTCAACCG
>JAGGZG010000337.1 GCA_021162125.1 Anaerolineae bacterium | reverse complement strand
CCTCAGTCCCCCCCGCTCGCAGGGGGGAAGCCTGTCCTCCCCCCGTGGAACGGGGGGAGCTAGAGGGGGGCGCGATCCATGCATAGCCACTTTGTGAAATCTGCAAAAGTACTGGTGAAAATAGGACGGGATGAGAACGCGCAAATACCGTAGGCTGAAGACAGCCAAATACCTCACCCGGCTCATGAACTGGTACTACGCCACGCGCAGACCTGTGGGCCGGCTTAAGCCCCTGGCCTGGGTGGCCAGCGGTGTGCCGGTCGAGATACTGGAGGCGATGGGCGTCGCCACAGTGTACCCGGAGAACTATGGGGCGCTATGCGGCGCGCAGCGGGTGGCTACTGACCTGTGTCAGGTGGCCGAGGCGGCGGGCTACGCCGTGGATGTGTGTTCGTACGCGCGCACGCACATCGGTTCGGTGCTCGATAGCCGCCACGCCCCGCTGGGTGGCCTACCCCGGCCCGACCTGCTGCTGGCCTGCAACAACATCTGCGGGACGGTGCTCAAGTGGTACCAGGCCCTGGCCCAGCATTATCGCGTTCCCTTCTTCCTGTTAGACACGCCATACCTCCACGGCTCGCGGATCGAATCCCACGCCGTGCAGTACGTGGCCGCCCAGTTGGAGGAGCTCATCGCCTGGGTCACGCGGCACACCGGCCGCCGACTCAATCAGGGGAAATTCGCCCGGGTGCTGGCCCGTTCCAACGAGGCCGTGGGCCTGTGGCGCGAGATTCGCGAGCTGTGCACAGCCCGGCCCTCACCACTGAACGCACCCGACCTGTTCGTCGCCATGGCACCTATCGTCGTGCTGCGCGGCACCAGGGCCGCCGTGAGCTATTATCGCCGGCTCAAGGCTGAGGTCGAGGAGCGGGTGGCACAGGGCGTGGGTGCAGTGCCGGAGGAGCGCTATCGGCTGTTGTGGGACAACATCGCTATCTGGTATCGCCTTTATCGGCTGTTCGGCTACTTCGCTGCTTACGGAGCCTGCTTCGTGGTGGACACTTACACCAATGCCTGGTCGCTCAGCGTAGACCTGGATAACCCCATCGAGGGATTGGCTCGCACCTACACCAGCGTGCTTATCAACCAGAGTATCCAGACCCGTGCTGAGATTATGACCGACATGGTGCGCCGTTTCCACGTGGATGGGGTGGTATTCCACTCCAACCGGAGCTGCAAGCCCTACTCGCTGGGCCAGTACGAGTTGCGCCGCATCGTCGGTGAGCGCACCGGAGTACCGGGGCTGATCCTCGAAGCCGACATGTGCGACACCCGCGTTTACACCGATGAACCGGTCAAGACCCGTATTCAGGCTTTCATGGAGACGCTGGGGAGCTGGGCGAGTCCGCCGACAGGCTCTTGATAAAACGTACCAACGTCAAAAACCTGGAGTGGAGTCCGGTGAACATCAAGAAGCTGATGGGAGGGGTAACGTACACCACGCACGAGCCTTGTTTCGTTGAGGATGAACGATGACTGAGCTGACCCGGCAACTCAACGCACTGGAGGCGACTCTGCCCCGCCTGCGACGTGGCGACCCGACGGTGTTCTACGACGTGACGGTTATCCTGGAAAAGCTGCGCGAGGCAGCAATCGCCCTGGAACGGCGCCAGGCCGAGCTCCTCACCCTGTACGAGGTGGGCCGGGATATCGCCTCTATCATTGACCTCGGACAGCTTCTGGAATCCATCATGGATCGGGCCATCGTCCTGGTCCAGGCGGAGCGGGGCTTTCTCGTCCTGCGGGATGCGAAGCGGGATGATTTTGAGGTGGCCGTGGCCCGGCAGTTCTCCGCCGGCGAGGTAGATGAGGCGCAGGTGGAGATCAGCCACAACATCATCCGCCGGGTGATGTCCACCCGCGAGCCGTTGATGACCACCAACGCTCAGGAGGACCCGCGTTTCCAGAGCAGTACCAGCATCGTTGCCTACTCCATCCGCTCGGCGATGGCCGTGCCGCTCATCGCCAAGGACGAACTCATCGGGGCTATCTATGTGGATACCCGGATGAAAGCGCGCGCGTATTCGGTGGGCGATCTCAGCCTGCTGAGCGCCCTGGCCGATCAGGCGGCGGTGGCCATCCGTATGGCCCGCCTGTACGACGAACTCCAGCAGCGCAACCGCGAGCTACAGGCCACGCTGGATGAGTTACGCACCACCCAGGACGAGCTGATCCGTGCCGAGCGCCTGTCTGTCGTGGGGCGCATGGCCAGCTCGATCATCCACGACCTGAAGAACCCGATGACCTCGATCAAGGGCTTCGCCCAGTTCCTGGGGCGGGATGACCTGTCGCCGGAACAGCGCCGCTATTTCTCGGCAACTATCAGCCGTTCCATTGATCGTTTCGTGGGCATGACCCAGGAGATTCTGGACTACGTGCGAGGCGACGTGTCCCTGGACTTGAAGTGGGTGCCGGTCAGCGAACTAATCAACGACGTGCGTACTTTTATTGAGCCGGATTTCCGGGCCAAAGGACTGCGCATCCAGACCGACCTGGCTTTCACGGGCTCGGTACTGGTGGATCAGGGCAAGTTCCAACGGGTTTTTCTTAACATTGCCAACAACGCCCGCGACGCGATGGACCCTGGCGGGGTGCTCACCATCACCAGCCAGCAAGTTGGCGACCAGGTGGAGTTTCGCCTGCAGGATACCGGCCCGGGCATCCCGCCAGAGATCATGGACAGGCTCTTCGAGCCCTTCGTCACCCACGGTAAACCATCGGGCACAGGGTTGGGGCTGGCCATCGTCAAGAAAGTGGTGGAGGACCACGGCGGGACGGTGCGGGCGGAGAATTCCCCTGGGCAAGGGGCTTGTTTCGTCGTCACTTTGCCACTGAATCCCTGATCCTTATGGGGTGTATTTCACTTTTGGGGCGAGTTTGCACCCTGTAGGGGCGACCGGCCGGTCGCCCCATGGGCATCAAGTTAAGCCAGCAGCTTGGGGAAAACCCTCCCAAAAGCTCGCGGCCGGCCTCGCCT
>JAGGZG010000325.1 GCA_021162125.1 Anaerolineae bacterium | reverse complement strand
GATGATGGGGCTCGATAAAGACGATCCCGCATACCACGACTTGCGAGAGGTTCAGCGGGCCGCCGTGCGCGCCACCAACCTCACCCGCCAGTTGCTCCTGTTCAGCCGGCGGCAGCCCATGGAGATGATCCCCCTCGACCTCAACGAGACGATTGGAGAGATAATGAAAATGCTGAAGCGCGTCATCGGCGAGGACATCTCCATTACCACCGAGCTCGAGGATGGGCTCTGGACAATCGAGGCCGATCCCGGCAACATCGAGCAGGTGATCATGAACCTGGTAGTCAATGCCCGGGATGCGATGCCCGAAGGGGGCAGGATTCGGATCAAGACCGAAAACTTATACCTGGACGACCAATGGTGCAAACTCATCAGTTTTGCACGGCCCGGCAACTTCGTCTGCCTGACCATCGAGGATACGGGGACCGGGATGGATGATGAAGTCCTGGAACATCTCTTTGAGCCTTTCTTCACCACCAAGCCGGCCGGCAAAGGCACCGGCCTCGGGCTCCCGGTGGTCTACGGCATCGTCACCCAGCACCAGGGCTGGATCAACGTCTACAGCAAGGTGGGGCAGGGCTCAACTTTCAAAGTGTATCTGCCCGCCGTTTCCCTGAAACCGGAGACCGCTGTCGAACGCCAGATCTCGCTGGAGGCGTTTCGAGGACAGGGCGAACGGATTCTACTGGTGGAGGACGAGGCGACTATCCGCAAACTCAGCACCAGAGCCCTGCGGGAAAGTGGTTACACCCCGTTCCCGGCTGCCAACGTAGCAGAGGCGTTGGTCATTTTCGAGAGGGAAAACGGGGACTTCGCCCTCGTTTTCAGCGACGTCGTACTGCCCGATGGCAGCGGCCTTAACCTGGTTGATCATCTCCTTGCCCGCCAACCAGACCTGCGCGTCCTGCTGAGCAGCGGTTACACCGATCCGAAATCGCAGTGGCAGGCCATACGCGAAAGGGGATTCCCATTTCTGAGAAAGCCCTATGCCCTGTCCGAGCTTCTGCGCAGCGTCAGTGAAACAATGCATTCCCGATGATCACATCCCGGTGGACGTGAAACGAGAGGCTTCACGCTTCACGCTTCGCGCTTTACGTAACACACACCACGTAGTATCGAACTGCGCTCGATATTATTACCCACGGAGGAACAACTCATGAAACAGAAAAATGACTTCCTGCTCGCCGGCGTGGGCGGGCAGGGTACCCTGCTGGCCAGCAACATCCTGGCCGAGGTGGGTCTGCGTGCCGGATACGACGTGAAAAAGTCCGAGGTACACGGCATGGCCCAGCGTGGCGGCAGCGTGATCAGCCACGTGCGTTGGGCCGACAAGGTCTACTCGCCGCTCATCGGCCAGGGCGAGGTGGATTACCTGCTGGCTTTTGAGCGGCTGGAGGCCCTGCGCTACGTCGAGCAACTGCGTCCCGGTGGTATACTGATAGTGAGTGAGCATGGCATCCCACCCATTTCGGTCACCGCCGGGAAGGATCAATACCCCACCGATGAGCAAATCCGCCGCGCATTTGATGCAGTGGCGGGCAAGGTGATCTGGGTGCCATCGGTCAGACTGGCGGAGGAGCTGGGCAACGCCCGGGTGCACAACGTCATCATGCTTGGTGCGCTCTCCGCACAATTAGACGTGGACGAGCAGGTGTGGCTCGAAGTGATCGAGCAGCGCGTGCCGGCCCGGTTCGTGGAGTTGAACAGGAAAGCGTTTCTGCGAGGACGCAAGTGAGATGTCCATTCTCCTGGGTGCCTCTCTGCTGCTGAAGATGCTGGGCCTGGCCATCCCGCTGGGTTTGGCCTTCGTGGTCCTGCTTCAGGGACGAGGGCGGCTAAACGTGCTGTTCAACCTGATGATCCTGGCCATCGCCCTGTGGAACGGCGGCACTTTCATGCTGCACGTCACCGAACTGGCCGGCCTGGCAGGCGCTGAGACGTGGATCACGATAGCATTGTTTGGCCTGCTGAGTTTGCCGCTGACTTTCTACCTGCTGGCCCTGGAACTCAGCGGCCTGACTACGCCGACTTTCACCCGCGTATTCGCCGGTGTGGGTCTCACCAGTCTGGCCGTAGTCTGGGCCACGATCTTCACCACCGGCTTCGGCATCCAGGTGACGGCCACCTCCCACGGCGCACTGAGCTACACCCTGAACCCCCGCTCTTTGCCCCTCGTGCTGGCCCTGGCCTACGCCATCGGCTATTTCGCGCTGGCGGAGGGCGTGCTCTTCTGGCCAATCTACACTGCGCGGCGACGCGGGGAGATGATCCAGGCATCCAGACGGTTGCTGGCCCTGGGTGGCGTGCTGGTAGTGGCCGCCGGTCTGCTGGAAGTTGCCCCGGCTATCGGCCAGTACCCCCTGGACTCGGTGCTGATGATCGCCGCTACGCTGATCTTTGCTCATCTCATCCTCAAGGAGAAATTATTCGATCCACTGGCCGAGCTCAACACCCAACTGGAGGAGGCCAACCGTCGCTTGCAGGAAGCCAACATCGCGCTCCAGACCTCCTACCTCAAAGTCAAAGAGACGGATCGTTTGAAAAGCGAGTTCGTGGCCAACATGTCCCACGAACTGCGCACCCCGCTCAATTCCATCATCGGCTTTGCCAAAGTCATTCTTAACGGGATTGATGGGCCACTCACCGACGAGCAGCGCGAGGATCTGACCGCCATCTACTCCAGCGCCCAACACCTCCTGCACCTGGTCAACGACATCCTCGACCTATCGAAGATCGAGGCCGGCAAGATGGAGTTGCACAAGGAGTGGGTGGACATCAAGGAACTGGTGTATGGCGTGATGGCTACTACTATCACGCTCATCGGTGACAAGAACATCAAACTCGTCGAAAGGGTGGCCGACGGCCTGCCCCCGGTGTACGTGGACCGGACGCGCATCCGCCAGGTGATCCTCAACCTTCTATCCAACGCGGCCAAGTTCACCGAGCGGGGGACTATCAGCCTCACAGTGGACCGTCTGGTGGAAACTGTGGAATCCCAGGGCAAGCCCTGCCCGCAGTTGTTTCTCCTGTTCACCGTGGCTGACACCGGGATTGGGATCGCACCGGAGGACATCCCCATCGTCTTCGAGGAGTTCCGCCAGGTAGATAGTGGCCTGGCCCGCCAGGCGGAGGGCACGGGGCTGGGCCTGCCCATCAGCAAGCGCCTGGTAGAGATGCACGGGGGCAGATTGTGGGTAGAAAGCCAGGTGGGCGTAGGCAGCCGGTTCTGCTTCACGCTACCTTTTCAGGCATCACCGATGGGCGAGGGGGGAAGTGAAAATAAACGATGAGCAAAATTCTGTACGTAGAGGATAACCTGGCCAACCGCCTGCTGGTCAAGCGCGTCCTGGAAGCAGCGGGCCACACCGTGCTAGAAGCAGTGGATGGGCTGGAGGGCATTCGCGTCGCCCAGGAGTCCACCCCCGACCTCATCCTGATGGACATCAACATTCCAGGGATGGACGGATACGAGGTTACCACCAGGCTGAAGAGCATTCCCGAGCTAAAGGACATCCCCATCGTAGCTCTCACCGCCAAAGTGATGGCCGGTGACCGGGAGATGGCCCTCACCGCCGGCTGCGACGGGTACATCCCCAAACCCATTGACGTAGACCTTTTGCCTACACAGGTGGACGAGTTCCTGGGCGGCAAACGGGAGGAAGTCCCGGCGGCACAAGAGCGTGTTTACCTGCGGCAATACAGCCAACAACTCGTGGACCGCCTGGAGAGCAAAATCGCCGAGCTGACCCAGGCCAACGCCGAATTACAGCGGATGGATGAACTCAAATCGCGGTTCATCTCCATCGCCGCCCACGAGCTGCGGACGCCTCTCACGGTGATGCAGGGCTATCTCACCATTATCCTCGACCCCAGCACCGGATTCCACCTCGATGACAATCTGATCGAAATGCTGCGCGGTATGGAAAAAGGCATTGATCGCCTGAACCGCATCGTGAACGAGATGCTGGACGTCACCAAAATCGAAGGTGGGACGCTGGACCTGCACCTGGGTCCCCTGGCGATTAAAGACGTGCTCAGCAGAGCGATACAGCAACAACGACCTTTCGCCCAACAACGCGGCCAGCAGATTATCGCCGACGATTTCGGCGGCTACCCCCTGGTCTACGGCGACCCCGAACGGCTGTTACAGGTGTTCTGCAATCTGATCAACAATGGGATCAAGTACACCCCCGATGGCGGCACCATCCGCATCTACGGCCACGTGATACACGCCGACGGTGATCTGCGCACCACCAAGCCCGTTGTCTCACAGGGTGACGTGCTGGAGGTCATCGTCGAGGATACGGGCATTGGCATTGACCCGGATGACCAGGAGCGCATTTTTCTCCGTTTCTACGAGGTGAAAGACCCATCGCTGCATTCCACCAGCCAGAGTCGCTACCTGGGCGGCGGGATTGGACTGGGGTTGGCCATCGCCCGGGGAATCATGGAGGCTCACGGTGGCTGGGTGTGGGCCGAGAGCGAGGGTTGCGATCACGTGCGCTGTCCCGGCAGCAAATTCCACGTGCTGATTCCCCTGGCCACTTCAGTGGCGGATCAAAACCAGGCGATCAATCGAGAGCACGACCAGATGACTCAGGACGTGTCTGAAAAATCGAGGTGAAAATATAACCACCAAGACACAAAGTGACATTAAAGAGCAGGTAACTCCTCCGCTTCTTGGGGCCTTCGTGGTGAATTTTCGGACACCCTCTCCTGTTTGGTGATAGTCAGTAGTTGAGAAATCCGCCCCTCGCCCGGCGCTGAAGCGCCAGGCTCAGCAGCAGAAGCCTGCTGAAGCAGGCTGTGGTGACCTCGGAGCCACCGTCCACATTGGCGAAGGGTGCTTCAGCACTCTTCGCCTGCTCAGCCTGGACGTTCACGT
>JAGGZG010000400.1 GCA_021162125.1 Anaerolineae bacterium | reverse complement strand
CCTCAGTCCCCCCCGCTCGCAGGGGGGAAGCCTGTCCTCCCCCCGTGGAACGGGGGGAGCTAGAGGGGGGCGCGATCCATGCATAGCCACTTTGTGAAATTTACAAAACTACCGGTATCCACGATATCCCGCAGGACGTTCAGGATAACCTGGACCACCTGCTCGACATGATCGCCCAGGCCGACATGTTCGCCGTGATCAGCTTCCGTACCGGGCCGGGCCGGGCCGCAGCGAGTTCACCTTGCTCAGCAGTTTCCACTGCTTGCACGCCCTCCAACCGGACGACTCTGCGGGCTCCAAGATACCCGACGCCTGGTTCCACTGGTTTGATTTCACGCCGTACATGGACGAACTGTACAACTTCCTGGCTGAATACGGGGCATGGTTGGCAGCCACCGAGCCGAACGGACGGGATTTGCGAGACTGGCTGGCCCGGCTGATGGATAGTTGCGCGAAGTTCCTTACGACTACAGCCGTGAACCCCGGTCGCGATTACGTGCCGCTACGCCTGTGTCGTGTGGACCCGAACCTGGCGAACGCCATGTGGGGCGGGGATGGTCGGCTGCGCTGGGTGGACTGGGAATACAGCGGGTAGGGCGATCCGGCCTTGGACCTGGCGGAGCTGCGCTGGCACGTGGCGTTGGCCGAGCTGAGCGGGGCGCAGCATGCCTGGCTGCGCGAAAACTATCGCCGACCAGCCGGTGATCATAGTTTCGGGGAGCGGCTTGCGATGTGGGACCGTCTCCTGGCGACGCGCTGGCCCTTTCTGATACTGCGCTGGTTATGGAGCCAACATCATGGCTCCGACCGGGTGCGCCTGACCCAACCGGCCGCCGACGTAGCCGAACTGCGCGCCCGTCTCGTCCGCTTCATCGAACGCGCCGAGCGCCCCTGGAGAAGGGAAAGGAGGAAGCAATGACGTGGAAAACAGTTCTCAACGACGACCCCGTCCCCTGGTTGTTGGAGCCAGACCCGGACAACCCAGGGGTGCGTTACTTCGCCTTGCGGGAACTGCTGGACCGACCGGAGGATGATCCCGAAGTCCAAGCGGCCCGGGTTGCCATCATGACGACGGGGCCGGTGCCGGCGATCCTGGACGCCCAGTATCCCGACGGCTACTGGGTCAAGCCCGGCGGCGGCTATTCACCCAAGTACCGGAGCACCGTTTGGCAGATCATTTTCCTGGCCGAGCTGGGAGCCGATCCGTCCGACGAGCGAGTGCGGCGGGGCTGCGAGTATCTATTGAGCCACAGCATCGCCGCCAACGGTGCCTTCTCGGCCTACCAGAAGCCGGTGCCCAGCGGCTCTGTGCACTGCTTGAACGGCAACCTGTCGTATGCCCTGCTGAACCTGGGTTACGCCGACGACCCGCGCGTGCAAGCGGCCCTGGGCTGGCTGGCCCGGGCCATCACCGGTGAAGGGCAGATCCGGTACTACAAGTCGGGCACGACCGGGCCAGGCTTTGCCTGCAGCGCCAATGAGGGACAGCCCTGTGCCTGGGGCGCTACCAAAGCCATGAAGGCGCTGATTGCAGTTCCACCAGACCGGCGCACTCCCGTCGCCCAGCGGGCCATCGAGGTAGGCACCGAGTTCTTGCTTAGCCGCGACCCGGCTGTGGCCGACTACCCCTACACCCAGCGGGTGAGCTCCACCTGGTTCAAGTTCGGCTTCCCGCTGAGTTACTGGAGCGACGTGCTGGAGACTACAGGGGTGCTGGTGGAACTGGGTTACGGCGGCGATCCACGGTTGGCCAATGCGCTCCAGTTCATCCTGAACAAGCAGGATACCCAGGGCCGATGGAAGCTGGAGAATTCGCTCAACGGCAAGATGTGGGCCGACATCGAGAAAAAGGGGAAGCCCAGTAAATGGGTCACACTGCGCGCGCTGCGGGTGCTCAAGAGAGCATACGGAAGCGCAGGGCGGTAGAGAGATTGAGCTGGATTGCAGTCTACCCGCGACGAAGGCGAATACACACCGCGCTTACGCTGCCTTTTTCAGCAGTGTCAGCATCAACTTTTCGCTCATCTGGGCGTAGTGGTCGAACTCCATCACGAAGGTGCCGCGCCCCTGCGTGCGCGAGCGCAAGCTGGTGGCGTAGCCAAACATCGTCGCCAGCGGCACCTCCGCCCGTACCGTCTGCGTCCCGTCGCCGCGTGGTTCGATGCCGGTGATGCTCGCCCGGCGCATGTTCAACTCGGCGACGATGTCGCCGGTGAACTCCTCCGGCGCTACAACCTCCACCCGCATGACCGGCTCCAGCAACACAGGCGCAGCCTTTTTCACACCCTCGCGGAAGGCGATAGCTGCCGCCGTGCGGAAAGCCATGTCCGACGAGTCCACCTCGTGATACTTGCCATCCACCACCGTCACCTTGACATCCACTACGGGATGCTCGGCCAGGACGCCCTTTTCCATCGCGTCGCGGATGCCCGCTTCGATGGCCGGGAGGTAGTTTCGGGGGATGCTGCTGCCCTTCAGTTTCTCCTCAAAAACGAAGCCCTGACCCGATTCCAGAGGCTCCATCTCGATGACGACGTAGGCAAACTGGCCATGACCGCCACTCTGCTTCACCAGCCGTCCCTGGCTGGTGACTGGCCGCGTGATGGTCTCGCAGTAGGCCACCTGGGGTCGCCCTACCCTCGCACCGACTTTGAACTCGCGCAAGAGCCGGTCCACCACCACCTCCAGGTGAAGCTCCCCCATGCCGGCTATGACCGTCTCGTTCGTCTGTTGATTGCGCCGCACACGTAACGTCGGGTCTTCCTCCAGCAGGCGATGCAGGGCCACACCCATTTTATCCTGGTCCGCCTTAGAACGCGGGGCGATGGCCACCTCAACCACGGGCGCCGGAAACGTGATGCGCTCCAACACCACCGGGTGATCGGGGTCGGCCATCGTCTCGCCGTTGGTGATGGCCTTGAGACCCAACACCGCGCCGATGTCGCCCGCCCGCACCTCGTCCACCTCCTCGCGGTGGTCGGCGTGCATCCGCACCAGGCGACCGATCCGCTCCTTCCGGCCTGTCTGCCCGTTGATGACCGTCTGCCCCCGGCGAATCGTCCCCCGGTAGACACGGAAATAGGCCAAGCGACCCACGTAGGGGTCGGTGGCGATCTTGAAAACCAGGGCCGCCACCGGCTGGGAAACATCCGCCTGGCAGGCAATTTCGTCGCCCGTCTCCGGGTCTTCACCCCTTGCCGGCGGCACGTCCAGCGGCGAGGGGAGGTAATCCACCACAGCGTCCAGCAGCAACTGCACACCCTTGTTCTTCAGCGCCGATCCGGCCATCACCGGCACCAGCGCGCCGGCTAGTGTAGCACGGCGCAGGGTGGCACGCAGTTGATCGGCCGGAATTTCCTCGCCTTCCAGGTAAAGCAGAGCGATCTCATCGTCAAAGTCGGCCAGTTTCTCGATCAACTGCTCGCGACGGCGGGCTGCTTCCTCAACTAAGCCAGGGGGAATCTCGGTGAACACGCGATCGGTACCATCCCCGCCGTTGTGCAGAATCGCCTGCATCTCGATCAGATCCACCACACCCCGAAAGTCACTCTCCACACCGACCGGAATCTGAATCGCGACCGGGTTGGCACCCAACCGCTCGCCGATGGCCTCAATCGTGCGCCAAAAATCCGCGCCGGTGCGATCCATCTTGTTCACAAAGCAGATCCTCGGCACGCCGAAGCGATCTGCCTGTCGCCACACCGTCTCAGATTGGGGCTCTACGCCAGCGACGCCATCGAAAACGACGATGCCCCCGTCCAAGACGCGCAGTGAGCGCTGTACCTCGGCAGTAAAGTCAATGTGCCCCGGCGTGTCAATGATGTTGATCTGGTGATCGCGCCATTGGCAGGTGATGGCCGCCGCCTGGATGGTGATACCCCGTTCCCGTTCCTGGGGCATGAAGTCGGTGACCGTCGTACCCTCGTCCACGTTACCCAGGCGGTGCGTGCGCCCGGTGTAATAAAGCACCCGCTCGGTGGTGGTCGTCTTCCCCGCGTCAATGTGAGCGATGATGCCGATGTTTCGGATTTTGTTTAAATCGTACTGAATGGTCATGTTTGTGATACTCCGTCATCCACAAAGATAGGCGGCGCATCCAAGCGTCCAGATGCGACCGCCTGTTGTTGTCGCAACAAAACCGGGCGCTGCAAGTGACGGGCGCCCGGCACAGGAATATTATACCACAAAACGTAATCTTTGCAAAATCGTGGGCAAACCGGGAAATCCGATCCGCTCGCCCTAATCACACAGCGCCCGAATCGCTTCTTGATCCTCGTCGGGCAACACTTTCATCGCCTGCTTGATGATGCGGCGGGTGTGCCGGTTGGCACCCGGAGCATGACGGCGCAGGTAAGCGGCCATCGCTCCCGGGTGTCGCTTGCCGATCTCCCGCAGCGCCCAGGCAACCGCATCCTGCACCTCCCGCGCTTCGTCGGCCATCACCGCATCCAGGACAGCGAACTCCCGCCCGGCAGGCCGATACCCCTTGTCTTTGGGCAGGCTGGTCAGGACAGCCACGCCAAAGCGGCGCGTCCACTCGTCCCCGCTCCGCACCCAGGTCTGGCAGCGGGGTAGCACCGCTTCGGGGTGACGCTGCACGACGTTCCGCAGGCCGAAGCAAGCCAGTTGATCGCACTCCTCCCAGTTGCGGATGTCGGCCACGAAGGAAGCAGCCAGCTCCAGCGTCCTCTCCGGCTCGCGCTTGCCGAGCCGCTCCAGCATCTTAGCCGCGATGACCCGCTCATCGCGGGAGCCGTTGTGCCACAGCCGCTCGACCAAAGCGAAAGCTTCTTCCACATGGCGCTGGCCCCACTTGACCAGTTCGGCAGCGATGACACGCAAAGCGGGAAGGGGCACACCGTAGCTTTCGCCCATCCCTGGAATGAACTGCCGCGCACCGGCGACCTGCTCCTCGCTGCCCAGGGAGCGCAGCAGGTCGTGCAGCCCCGCGTCGAAAGCCGGCGGCTCATCCACCCGCTCCAGCAGCCCGGCCATCCGGGCACGAATCAAGTCTTTGTCTATCTCAGCCATGGTTCGCCCCCAACACCTCCACCGCGCTTTCCTTCAACCATCCGGTGATCTCTCTGGCCAAGCTTCTGCCAATTCCCGGCAATTCGCGCAACCCCGCCTCACCTCGGTCGGCATACAGCTTCGCAATACTCTCCGGCCACTCGTCCACCGTCCAGGCCGCTTTACGATAGGCCCAGATACGATACCCTGTTCCCTCCTCCAGACCCATCTCATAGGCTCGAAGAAACAGCTTTTCGGCAATCCGCTTGTTGATGACGAACTCCTCTCCGGGCAGGATAGGACGGGACATGCGGTCGGGCATACCGTGGCGGCGACAAACCTCCCTGACCAGTTGGCCTACCCGACAACTGTATTCCCCCTGGGGAGAAAAACCGGTGCTGTACAGTTGCTCGTATCGGGGGAGAAGGTGGGGATAGTAGCGCTCTAACGCTTCGAGAAACCTCGTCTTCTGGGGGCCCTTTTTCAGGGTCAGCCCGCCGTGGAGGACGAACTGAGCCCCTGCGCCTTTAGCTCGCCGCACCACTTCCTCGAGATGGGCCTCGTCGTCGGAGATGCCGGGAAGATAGGGGCAGAGCATCACTCCGGTGGTGAGCCCGGCCTCGGCCACTCGCTCTAGGGCAGCCAGGCGTTGCTCAGGCGAGGGGGCGTAGGGCTCGAAGCGTCTGGTCACCACGGGATCGAAGGTGGTGATGGTGAAGAGCACCCCTGCCCAGGCCACGTTGTTGATTTCCTGGAGGACATCCAGATCACGCAATACCAGGTCCGATTTGGTCAGAACCTCGACAGGGAAACGGTGTTGAGCCAGCATCTCCAGGATGCGACGAGTGATACGACGCTCCACCTCTATTGGCTGGTAGGCATCGCAGACACCACCTGTACCCACGATGCCCCGCTTGAGCCTGGGAAGCTGCCTCTCCAGGACCTCAACCGCGTTTTCCTTGTAGTAAACGACTTGCTCGAAAGTCGCCGATAGCCCATACTGGTTATCGCGAGCGTCGCAGTAAACGCACAGGTGGGCACAGCCTCGATAGGGGTTGAGAGTATAGCTCACCCAGAACCAATCGTCCACGTGTTTGAGTCTGTTGACCATTGATCTGGCCTGATAAGGACGGTACTCTATCTCCATAAAGAGAGAATCTCCTCTTTTCTGGCCTCGTCCAGATAAGTTGTGGCTTTTCGCAGGAGCAGCTTGCGGGGTCGCTTGGTCGCTAGTTGTTGGCGTAGAAAGGAGACGAGCAGGTCAGGGTAGTAACGCCCGATGGTCTTGAACCCCCAGCCCACGCCTTTGACAGCGTCCATGTCCCACTCCTCGAACATCGGCTCCAGAAAGGCCAGCAGCGCCTCTGCCTGGACGATGTGCTCCGCTGTGCCGCGCGAGCGCTTGGCCCAAAAGTGAACGGCGACGCCAACGGTGCGGCGCACCCAGCGATTGGCGTCCTCGCGCCAGGGAGCCAGCAGGGCCAACGATAGCTGGAAGTCAGCCACCAACGCCGGGCCGGGCACCCGCTCGCCCAGAATGTCCGTGGCATACCAGACGTCGGCGGCGATGATGAAGGCCCGGCAACGGGCAAAAGCGCCAGCGGGGTCACAGTCCAACTGACGGCCCAGGGCACTGCCGATAACCACCCAGCCGCCTTCGGTCCTGGCTGCTGCGATCCGCTCCAAGAAGGCGTTCACTGCCTCCAGCGGGCCAGCACCGACAGCCTCGCCGATGCGTCCCAGCAAGGGAAACGGCGTCCGCTCGGCTAGAACCGGGGACAGCAGGGCATAGGCTTCGTCCGGCTGCCCGGTTTGAACAAGCGTTGCGACGCGCTTACCCAGTTCGCTGGCTTCCCGCACCTTCACGTGATGCTCCTTACAGTTTGTCAGTGAAGTTGTCGAACCCCACAATGTCCTTCAGCGGCTGGGAAGTGACCAGTCTCCGCCTTCATACCCTATCCGCTTCATCACCCGCAGCACCAGAAAGGTGAGCCACGGCGAGGGGTGCTTTTTGCCGGCGAAAGACCAGCCCTTCCAGGCGCGGTACATTGAGCCGGCGGTGTAGCGCCCGTCTTCGTCCGCCTGGGCGGTGATTGTCTCCACCATCTCCCGGAAGCGAGGATCGGCGTGGACGAAGGGGAAACGGCTGAGCACATCCACCACGTGGAGGACGTCGTACCAGACGAAGGGGTACTTGAGCTTGCGGAAGGTGGTGCCGATGCCGAACATGTAAATCTTGCGCTCGGTCTGGTGCTCCCAATGCCAGAGAAGCATCTCGACCCCGGTGCGCGTGGCGGGGCTATCCAGCAGCTCCGGCACCTGGGCCAGCGCCTTGAGCGCGTAGACGTTGACGATGGGGCAGGGATCGGCCTTGCGGCCCGGCCCGCGGAATTTGCCCAACTCCGGCGCGGCGACGCAGCGCCAGCCGTTCTCGTCCACCAGGCTGGCCAGGTGCTCCACCGCCCGCTGCACGCGAGGATCGTCACCCAGGCCCATGGCCAGCAGGGCGTAGAGCAGCGTCGGCGCGTCGCACAGCATCCACGTCCACCCATCCTCGCCCGTCCCCCCGAACGCCTTAGGGACATTCACTATGGTCTGAAAAGCCCCCTCCGGCGACTGATGGGCCAGCACCCGACCCACGATTTCACCCATACCTGGATCGTCGGCCCGCACGCCGAAATCGGCCAGGGTGCTGAACTTGTAGATGGGGTGGCTGGCGTCGTTGTGCCGCTTGAGAGGGCGACCAGGCCAGGTGGCGGCCTCGGCGATGAGGGCCTGTACCTGAGGGTGGGCCAGCATCTCGGCGCGGGCGGCCCGCACCTCGGGGTCGTCCTCGGGCCGGTCGAGCAGATCTACCAGTGTGCGGTAGCGGGTCCAGGGTTCGTCGGATTTCAGTAGCCATTGGATTGGGTCAGTCATTCGTCACTCCTTCTTCGGTAGGGCCATCATACAACGACCGCTCTCTGCCTACTGTGGCCCACCGAAAGCTCGCTCCCGAACCGCCTCGTCCACCTGGTAGCGAATGTCGGCATAGACCACGCCACGCCGCGCTCGCTCTTCCTGCTCGCTCAGCCATTGCTCCAATCCCACAGCTTGTAGTCGCCGATTGTCGGCGATGAGGGTGGGATAGATAGTGTCCAGGGCCTCAATGCGGGAGCAGGGAAAGTCAGGGCATTGGCTACACAGTTCCAGTCCCCGCCGCCGGGCACAGTCACGGATCTGGCAAGAGGGTGGCCCTCCGCCGGCACGACAGCCGGGACAACCGCCGTCAGTGTACAGGCCCTCCAGGAAGCGCCAGAACTCGGCGAAGCCGGGGATGTTAGCTCCCCAGTCGGGCCACCCTTCCTCGGCCATCGCCTCCTGCAATGCCGCAGCCCGCTTAGGGATGCGCCCACGTCCTGCACATAATCCACAGAACAGGCCGCAGTAAGTCACGAACTCCAACTTCTCGTTCATCTCAATCTCCTCCGAGCTATTCCAGCGGCTGGCACCTGGGACAGATGAACCCGCTGGTGCTCCCAGTCTTGATCTTCTCAATAATCGTCCCGCACTCAGGGCAGGGCCGGCCCTCGCGGTAGCCGACGAGCAGGCAGCTCTCGTCGTAGCGTCCCTTTCGCCCGTACAGGTCCATCTCCCAGGCGCTGCCGCCCAGGTCAATGCCGGTTTGCAGACTCTCGCGGATGGCGCGGGCCAGGGCATCAATCTGCACATCGCTGAGAGTGTTGATCGTGCGCAGCGGGTGCAACCCGGCCCGGAACAGAATGTCCTGGATGTAGACGTTGCCGATGCCGGCCACTTTCGACTGGTCCATCAGGAACGATTTGATACGGCCACGCCGCCCGCTGAGCATCCGGCGTAGGTCGCCAGCGCTCAGGTCGAGGGCATTGGGGCCGAGTTTGGCAGTCATCTTGTGCTGGGTCAGATCATCCGTCCAGTGGGCATACCCGAACCACCAGAAGTTGACCACCAGGCACGTGCCGTCCGTGAAGTCGAAGACCAGGCGGCGCTTTTCGGGCAGGGTGTCGCGGGTGACGAGCAGAATCTCGCCGCCCATCCCCAGGCAGAGAAGCAGCCAGCCCCGCGTCGTCTCGACGAAGATCCACTTGCCACGGGCGCTCACGTCCCGAATTTCTGCGCCGGTCAGGGCGATGATGAACTCTTCCTCCGGCACATTGAGGCTCTTAGGTTGCAACACCTCGATGGCGATGATCGTCTTGCCGACGAGTTCAGTTTTCATCTGCCGGGCGAGAACGGTGATCTCAGGCAACTCAGGCATAGTGCCTCCTTACTTTTACTTTCACTACCGGACGGTTTCTCACCACAGCCTACCTGAACGTCAACGTTCAGGCTGAGGGTGAACTCATTACTCGTTGACTCGTTGCCCCCTTACCTTCCCCAGGCCAGACCACGTCACGGAGGCGGAGGAGGAAGTCAAGATCGCACAGCACCAGGTCGGATTTGGCGAGGATGGACTTGCACTCGATTTTCCTGACGATCAAGATCACCTCACTTCGCCGCGCTGCCGGGGCAGGTGTAGCGGCGCTTGCAGTGGACACATCCCCGGGGCCGTAGGACGGCGAATTGCACGCCGTTCAGGACGACGAAGACGACCACCCAGCCCAGCAGCACCCAGGAAAAGCCGCGCAGCATCATAACGGCGACGACACCCGCGATGGGGATGAGCGGCAGGATCATGTAGACGACTGTCAATTTCATCCCCGTCTCCGGGTTGCCCGCGTCCTTCCTGCAGATAAGGGCCGTATACTTGCCCCAGCCCAGATGGCACCATTTGTCGTAGTAGTAGCAGGTGGAGCAGTTGTGCACCTTCAGCAGCCAGCCGACAGTGACCAGGATCAATAGCGCGTAGGCCAGCGAAGCTACCGGCACTCCGGCCATCTTCAGCGGCCACATCACGGCGAAGCCGATGGCCCAGGGGACAAACATAAAGAGGTTCTCCAGCAGAATCCACCACCAGGGGAAACGTTCCCAGCCTTCCTCGTATAGTTCTTGCTCAGTCATTTGTTACTCCTCCTTCTGCCGTGGGGCCATCATACAATGGCCGCTCTCCGCCTGTTTGCAGTGTCCACACACCAGCTTGGGGCGCGTCACAAAGCCGGCGACCGTCAGGCCGACCAGAACCAGGAACAAAAGCAGCCGGTAGAGTGAGAACCCAACCATCAGCGAGGCGATGCCGCCCAGGATAGGCAACGGGAAGGTGACAAGCATGAGTTGGTGTCCCGATGCTCAAGCATCGGGCTGAAAGGACAAAGCCCGCTGAAGCGGGCTCAGGGCGCTTTAGCGCCCCTCGTCCTCTCAGCCTGGACGTTTACGTCCAGGCCTTCCGGCGATAGCCCCACGAATCAGCGAAGAACCAATTCCTCTTCTGCCCTCTTCTTGAGCACAAGAGCGGCCAGTTTGCCATTGCTCCTTAATTAATGACCTGCTCGCCACTTCGTTCGCTGGCAAATCGAGTATAGCACGCTTTCCTGTCAGATCGTGTCATGTTTGGCGGGTCCTTATCTTAAAATTAGAACCTTTGTTCCGCCTCCCGTGCCCGGTTGCGACAGTACTCAAAGTGGGGTATAATAAACTACTAATTCCATAAGTTCACCGGCGCGCGAGAATTAGGAGGCAGACCATGAAAGCGCTCATCACCGGCATCTCCGGGTTCGTCGGCAGCCACCTGGCCGAGTACCTGCTGAACAACACCGACTGGCAGGTGGCGGGCACAGTCTACGGCCCGTATGGGAACATTAAGAATCTATGCGGCACTCTGGAGCTTTATCCGGCTGAACTCTCGCGGCTGGACGTGGTGTCTTTTATCATGGAGATGAGTCACCCGGATTATATCTTCCACCTGGCGGCCCAGCCTCTGCCGTCCGTCTCGCGCCGCGATCCCTGGGGCACGCTGGAGACCAACATCCGTATGCAGCTCAACATCTTGCAGGCGGTGGTGGACCTGAAAATGGACAACTGCCGGGTGCTGGTGGTGGGCTCCAGCGAGGAGTACGGTCTGGTGCATCCTGAAGAGCTGCCGATCAAAGAGACCAACCCCTTCCGCCCGCTCAATCCCTACGCCCTCAGCAAGGTCGGTCAGGACCTGCTAGGCTTGCAGTACTACCTTAGCCATGGAGTGCAGGCCATACGGGTACGGCCTTTCAATCACATTGGCCCCCGGCAGCGGCCCGGTTTCGTCGCCCCGGACTTCGCCCAACAGATTGCGGAGGCGGAGGCCGGACTGCGAGAACCCGTGGTGCGGGTGGGCAATCTGGAGGCGCGCCGCGATTTCACCGACGTGCGGGACGTGGTACGCGCCTATCACCTGGCAATCACGATGGGCCAGGCCGGCGAGGTCTACAACATCGGCTCGGAGCAGGCGCACTCCATCCAGGAGTTGCTGGACACCCTGATAGCGACGAGCACCGTGCCCATCACAGTGGAGCACGACCCGGCCCGCATGCGCCCCTCGGACATGCCCCTGATCGTCGCCGATTGCAGCAAATTCCGCGCGCAGACCGGGTGGCAGCCGGTCATTCCTTTCGAGGATACCCTGCGCGACGTGTTGGATTACTGGCGGGCGCAGGTAGCGAACAAACAAGAAACAGCACACCAATAATTCAGGAGGATTCATGACGAAAGCATTGATCACTGGCGTGACTGGTCAGGATGGCTCATATCTAGCGGAGTTCCTGCTGGAGAAGGGATACGATGTCATTGGTATGGTACGCCGTTCCAGCACGGTCAATTTCGGCCGTATCAAACACTTTCAAGAGAAAATCACCATCGTGCCCGGAGATCTGCTGGATCAGATGTCGCTGGTGGAGATTCTGCAGGAACATCACCCGGACGAGGTCTACAACCTGGCGGCCCAGTCTTTTGTGCCCACCTCGTGGAATCAACCGGTGTTCACCGGCGAGGTGACAGCTCTGGGCGTCACGCGCATCCTGGATGCGATTCGCATGGTGGACCCGAGCATCAAATTCTACCAGGCCAGCTCGTCGGAAATGTTCGGCAAAGTGCGCGAGGTGCCCCAAAACGAGAATACGCCCTTTTATCCGCGAAGCCCCTACGGAGTAGCCAAGGTCTACGGCCACTGGATCACGGTCAACTACCGCGAGTCTTACGGGCTGTGCGCCACCTCCGGCATCCTTTTCAATCACACCAGCCCCCGTCGAGGGCTGGAGTTCGTCCTGCGCAAGATCACCCACGGGGTGGCGAAGATCAAGCTGGGGCTGGCCAACGAACTCCGGCTGGGCAACCTGGACTCCTGTCGCGACATCGGCTTCGCCGGCGACTACGTCGAGGCGATGTGGCTGATGCTCCAGCAACCAGAGCCGGACAACTACGTCATCGCCACGGGGGAGACCCACTCCATCCGTGAGATGTGCGAGAAGGCCTTCGGGTACGCGGGTCTGGACTGGCAAGAGTACGTGGTGCAGGACCCCCGTTTCATGCGGCCGGCAGAGGTGGACCTGCTGGTGGGGGACGCCAGCAAAGCTCGCAATGTGCTGGGCTGGGAGCCGCGGATCGGTTTTGAGAGACTGGTGCAGATGATGGTGGACGCCGACCTCGAACTGCTCAGCAGGGAGAACGGGTTAGTGTGATGACCGCCGACGCAAAGTCCAAAGCGCTGGAAGATTTCGTCGAGCGACTGCTACGTAGCCCGGCAGGGGATCAGGTCGCCAGCCTGGTGCTTTTCGGCAGTGTGGCCAACGGAGAATACGACCGGCAGAGCGACATAGACGTGTTAGTCTTCGGCACCGGACACCTGAAGGAGCTATCCCAGGCATGCGCTGAGGCTTCTTTTCAGACCGCTCTGGAATGGGGGGAAAGTGTCGAGCCGCTGGTGTATTGCCAGGATGACAAGCGTTTTCCATCGTCCTACTTCCTGCACAAAGCACTACAGCAGGGGAAGGAGATTTTTCGCATGGATGAAGAGCTTTTGCGCCGGCGAGAGGCGGAATCGGCGCTAGGCTTGGCCCGGGAGTATATTCAGTCAGCGCATAACGCAGCTCAGAACGGCTTCTATCGCCTGGCTATAGATGCTGCATACAACAGCGCTGAACTTTGTGTCAAAGGATTATTGCTCCTGCGAACGGGAGAGCTACCCAGATCGCACGGTGGACTGGTACAGGCGTTTGGCAAACATTACATGATAGCGGGCCTCGCCCCCGCCGAGCTGGGCCGCCGGCTGAACCAGCACCTGGAGCTAAGGAATAAAGCACGCTATGACTTTCACGCTCGTTTGGATGCTCAGGACGCTGCAGAGGCTCTGGCTCTGGCGGAGGAGCTCGTGGGCCTGTTGGAGGATCAGTGGCGAGAGGCAATGAGCAAAGAAGAGGTGTAGTAAACCGACTGCCAGCCCACTGGCAGGCGCAAGCTTACAACAACTTTGGAGGAAAGATGACGACAATCAAGTTCGGCACCGACGGCTGGCGAGGGACAATAGCCGAGGATTACACGTTCGCTAACGTGCGCCGTTGCGCACAGGGCTTCGCCCGCTATTTGCTCGACCTGGGGAAGACGGCGGGTGGTGTGGTGATCGGCTACGACAAGCGTTTCGCCTCGGAGCACTTTGCGGCGGCCGTGGCCGAGGTATTGGCCGCCAACGGCATCGCCGTGCACCTTTGCGATGGAGCTGCGCCCACACCGGTGATTTCCTACGCAGTGGTAGCCCAGGGGGCATCGGGCGGGGTAAACATCACCGCCAGCCACAATCCACCCTGGGACAACGGCTTTAAAGTACGCGACGAGCACGGCGGGGCCATTGACCCCGCCGGCCTCAAAGAGATCGAGGCCCGCATCCCCGCCAGCGAGGATGACGTGCAGCGCATCCCCCTGGACGAGGCTCTGGCGAAAGGGCTGGTGCACCGCTTCGATCCCGCCCCCGCCTACCTGGAGCACCTCAAAGGGCTCATTGACGTGGAACCCATCAAAGCGGCCGGCCTCAAGGTAGTCTACGATGCCATGTGGGGCAACGGTGCCGGCTGGCTGCGGCGTATCCTGGCCGGAGGTAAGACCGAGATCGTGGAGATTCATGGCGAGCGCAACCCCATCTTCCCGGAGATGGCCCGCCCGGAGCCCATCCCGCCCAACGTGAACGTCTGCCTGCGCACTGTGCAGGAACTCGGTGCGGACGTGGGTATCATCAACGATGGTGACGCCGACCGCATCGGCGTGTCCGATGAGCACGGGGTCTTCGTCAACCAACTTCAGGTCTACGGCCTGCTGGCCCTGTACCTGCTGGAGGTGCGCGGCGAGCGCGGCCCCATAGTCAAAACCCTATCCACCACCTCGGTGCTGGAAAAGCTGGGCGAAATCTTCAACGTGCCCGTGTACCAGACGGGGGTCGGCTTCAAGTACGTCGCGCCCAAGATGCTGGAGACCGATGCCATGATCGGCGGCGAGGAGAGCGGGGGATACGCTTTCCGGGGGAACATCCCTGAGCGCGATGGCATCCTGGCTGCGCTCTACTTCCTGGATCTGATGGTGAAAACGGGTGAGCGCCCATCACAGCTCCTCGATCACCTGTACGAATTGGTGGGCGCGCGCTATTACTACGACCGCATTGACACTCGCCTTCCGGCGGAGAAATACGCCGCCATCCGTGCGGAAGCAGAAGCCCGGCTGCGAACCGTTCAACCGCAAGAAGTGGCTGGCCTCAAGGTCACCGGCATCCTCACCACGGACGGGTTCAAGTTCAGTTTAGAGGATGGTGGCTGGCTACTGATTCGCTTCTCCGGCACCGAGCCTATCATGCGCGTGTACTGCGAGACCACCCACGGGGACAAGGTACAAGCAATCCTTCAAGAGGGGAAAAAACTGGCAGGTTTGCATGTTAGCTGACACCCACGCCCACCTCGACTTTCCCCAGTTCGACGCTGACCGTGAGGAAGTCATTGAGCGCGCGCTGGCCACCGGGGTGGGAATCATCGTTAACGTCGGCACAGACCTGGCTACCAGTCGGGCGAGCGTGGCGCTGGCGGAACAACATCGGGCGATATACGCGGCGGTCGGCGTCCACCCCCACGACGCTAAGACCGTATCGCAGCGGGAGTTGGGAGAACTGAGGGAAC
Source organism: Anaerolineae bacterium (assembly GCA_021162125.1). Taxonomy (GTDB): domain Bacteria; phylum Chloroflexota; class Anaerolineae; order JACIWR01; family JACIWR01; genus JACIWR01. The sequence goes on along the minus strand of JAGGZG010000400.1, from coordinate 5,817 downwards.
TGGCAGCGCATCCTCAGGTGGTGGCCATCGGCGAGATAGGATTGGACTTCTACCGCGACCTCTCGCCCCGTGACGTGCAGCGACGGGTTTTCTGCCAGCAATTAGCGCTGGCTACGGAGATGGGCCTCCCGGTCATCATCCACGACCGGGAGGCGCACAGTGAGGTGCGGGACATCCTGCGTGACTGGGTGCGTAGCCTGCCGAAGGACTCGACCCTGGCCCGGCATCCGGGCACACTGCACTGCTTCTCCGGCGACCTGGAAATGGCGCAGGAATTGGTCGCCCTGGGATTTTTCATCGGCGTGGATGGCCCGCTGACCTACCAGAATGCCCGCCGCTTGCCGGAGATCGTTCGCGTCCTGCCGCTGGAATGCCTGTTAATCGAGACCGACGCCCCATACCTTCCACCACACCCCCACCGGGGCCAACGCAATGAACCAGCCTACGTCCGGCTAGTGGCGGAGGCCATAGCCCGCATCAAGGCAATCCCTCTGGATGAGGTCACGCGGACGACTACGCATAATGCCCGTGTACTCTTCGGCCTGCGCCACTGAGGGAAAGGATTAGCCTTGAAAACTATCGCCCTGTTCGATCCGATCCGTGAGGACCTCGAGCGCGTTAAGCGCAAGATGCGCCAGGCCGCCCAGACCGAACACGAGCGACTGACGGAGGCCCTGCAACATCTGCTTTCGAGCGAGGGTAAGTACATCCGGCCAGCGCTGGTGATTCTGGCCAGCCGATTTCACCCTGCTGACGAGGACAAAGTGCTCGCCCTGGCAGCAGCAGTGGAGTTGTTGCACACGGCCACGCTGGTTCACGACGACCTCATTGACGGCTCGCTCCTGCGCCGGGGGCTGCCCACCCTGAACGCCACCTGGAATCCAGGGGCAACCATCCTCACCGGCGACTACCTGTTCTCCCGTGCGGCATCTCTGGCAGCAGAGACTCAGAACGTGCGGGTGGTGGTCATCTTCTCCCAAACCCTTACTCTCATCTGCGGTGGTGAACTGCGCCAGCTTTTCAGCGGACAAAGTAGACCGCCCACGATGGACGACTATTACCGGCGCATCTCCTCGAAGACGGCGGCCCTGTTTGCCACGTCCACGGAGGCGGGAGCCGTCCTCAGCGGTGCACCGGAGGACCAGGTGCAGGCATTACGGAATTACGGCCACAACCTGGGGATGGCCTTCCAGATCATTGACGACGTACTCGATTTCGCGGGCGACGAGGAGCAGATGGGCAAACCGGTGGCCAGCGATCTGCGCCAGGGTATCGTCACCCTGCCTGCCCTGTACTTCCTGTCCGGGGGGAATAACTCCGGTGTCGTCGTACAGGTGTTGAACGGCACCCGCCGGGACGAGCCAGCCGTCCGCGCTGCGGTGGACGCGATCCGCGCTTCCGGAGCCTTAGAGGCCGCCATCGCTGAGGCCCGTCGTTTCTCCCGGCGCGGGCAGGAGGCACTGAAAGTACTTCCCGACAACCCGCACCGCCAGATTTTGTTCGAGCTGGCCGATTTCGTCGTGGAGCGTAACCGATAATGCTTGACCTGTCCATCGTCATCGTCAACTGGAACGTGCGTGACCTGCTGCGCCGCTGCCTGCACTCAATACTTGCAGATTTGCAGACTTGCAGATTTGAGATCATCGTCGTGGACAACGCCTCCACAGACGGCAGCGTGGAGATGGTCCGCCGCGAATTCCCCCAGGTACACCTCATCGCCAGCGAAGTGAACCTGGGCTACACCGGCGGGAACAACCAGGGCATCGCTGCCAGCCAGGGGCGCTACATCCTGCTCCTCAACCCTGACACCGAGGTCGTGGGCGACGCGCTGCCAACTATGGTAGCCCACATGGATGCCCATCCCGATGTGGGAGCATTGGGGCCGCAATTGCTCAATCCAGACGGCTCCGTCCAGTCCTCACGCCGCCGCTTCCCCACGTTGGGCACGGCCCTCGTGGAGAGCACCGTTATCCAGCAGTGGTGGCCCGACAACCGCATCCTGCGCCGCTACTACGTACAGGATCGGCCCGACGACGCCATCTCCGAGGTGGACTGGGTGACCGGGGCCTGTATCCTTCTCCGCCGTCAGGCCGTGGAGCAGGTAGGGCCCCTGGATGATGCGTTCTTCATGTACTCCGAGGAGTTGGACTGGTGCCGCCGTGCTCGCGACGCCGGATGGAAAGTGGTCTACCTGCCCACTGCCCGGGTGATCCACCACGAGGGCAAATCCAGCGAACAGGTGATGCCGCTGCGCCACGTCCGCTTCCAACGCAGCAAAATCCACTATTTCCGCAAGCATCACGGACGCTGGGCGGGGACGCTGCTGCACGCATTTCTATTGCTGAACTACGCCTACCTGCTCGTCGTCGAATCGCTCAAGTGGCTGGTGGGACACAAACGGGAGCTACGCGCGGAACGGGTGCGGGCTTACAGTGAAGTGCTACGGTCGGGGCTTCGCCAATAATACGACAGGGAGGGTGAACTGTGCCAAAGATTACAATTGAGACCGATCTGTACGACCAGGTCGAGCAGATTGCCATCGCCCAGAACAAACGGATTAACGACCTGCTCAATGAGGCAGTACGCCATTACCTGTGGGAGCTAGACCAGCGTAAGATCAGCGCCGAGAGCAAAATCTATCGGCAGCACCATGCCGAACTGAAGCACCAATACCTGGGACAATACATCGCCATGCACAACGGAGAGGTGGTGGATCACGATGCCGACTTCCAGGCTCTCTACCAGCGTGTTCGCCAGCGCTATGGGCGCACGCCCGTATTGATGACCCGCGTCGAAGCGACCCCAGAGCGTATCCTAGTGCGGCGTGGATTTCGGATGGAGCGACCTGAACCGTGAACAGTTATTCTTACCACGCTGATTACGATCCACCCTTCCCATGCCTCCAAGTTGTTATCGCCAATCCCGACAATGCCCTGCGCACAGAGTTGCTCGATGCACTGATAGACACGGGCTCTGATGGCACGCTGGTTCCTCTGGTTTACCTGGAACAACTGAACGCCGTGGCGCTCGTCGAAACCGGCATCCGCAGCCATTGGGGAGAGCGGCGACGGGTGCATCTGTTCATGGTGAATCTACTCCTGGGCGATTTCACCTTGCCGGGGGTTTTCGTGGTTGGCGACGACCAGGGGGATGAGATCATCCTGGGACGTAACGTGCTCAACAAACTGCGCCTTTTGCTGGACGGGCCGCGAGAACAAACAGACTTGTTGAAGGCAGGCGAGGTGATGTGAGAATCTGCTTAATCACCGGCGAATTTCCGCCCATGCAAGGCGGCGTGGGCGACTTCACCCACGAACTGGGAAAAGCATTAACCGCGCTGGGCTGCCAGGTCAGCGTCATCACCTCCAGGACAGCAGGCAGCAGACGGCAGATGGATGGCATTGCGGTTTTGCCCATCATTGAGAAGTGGAACTGGGGCTGCTGGAATGTCATCCTGAAACTGCTGCAGGAACTTGAGCCGCACGTGGTTAATATCCAGTACCAGACCGCCGCCTACGGGATGCACCCGGCCATCAATCTCCTGCCCCGGCGCTTGCGGCGCGAGCGATCAAGACCGCGCCTGGTCATCACCTACCACGACCTGCGCGAGCCTTACCTCTTCCCGAAGGCCGGCCCGCTGCGGCGCTGGATCACCTACGAACCGGCCCAACAGTGCGACGCCGTCATCGTCACCAATCACGAGGACGCCTTGCGCCTTACGCATCACGCATCTGGCCCAAATTCCTATCGGGAGCAACATTGAGCCCACGCCCCCAGAGGACTACGACCGCGATGCCTGGCGTGCACGGTGGGGAGTAGGACCCAACGACCTTCTGCTGGCCTACTTCGGCTTCCTCAACGAGAGCAAAGGCGGCGAAACCCTGATCCGCGCCCTGGCCAATCCGCTACTGTCCTGCAATCCGATATTGTCCTGCAATCCGCTGTTATTGATAATCGGCGGCAAAGTCGGTTCCAGCGACCCCACGAACGCAGCCTACCTGCACAAGATCGAAGCACTCATCGTCGAACTGGGCCTGAACGAGCGGGTGATATGGACCGGCTACACCCCCGCTGACGAGGTCTCGGCCAACCTGTTGGCGGCGGACGTGTGCGTGTTGCCCTACCGCGATGGAGCCTCTTTCCGGCGGGGGAGTTTCATGGCCGCCCTGGCCCACGGCTGCGCCATCGTCAGCACCACGCCGCGCGTGCCAGTACCTGAACTGCGCGACGGGGAGAACGTATTGCTCGTGCCCCCCGACGATGCGGAGGCATTGGCGGGAGCTGTCGCCCGCCTGGCAGAAAACGCGGACCTGCGGCGGCGTCTGAGAGAGGGAGCGGCGGCACTGGCCCAGCACTTCACCTGGGAAAGGATCGCAACGCAGACGCTGGCCCTGTACCAGACATTACTGGATTCCAACGAGGAACATCTATGTTCAGCAAGCTAACCAGCCATCATTGGCCCATCGTCGTCATCATAGCTCTGTTCCTGGTCGTTGCCACTACCTACAGCGTGGTCACGCCCGTTTTCGAGGCGTCCGACGAACTGTGGCACTACCCCATGGTCAAATACATCGCCGACCACTGGAGACTGCCCGTGCAAGACCCGCAGAACGTCGGCCCCTGGCGGCAGGAGGGCAGCCAACCGCCACTGTATTACGTCATCGGGGCGCTGGCCACGGCCTGGGTAGACACCTTGGATATGAACGAAGTGCGCTGGCTCAACCCCCACGTGGACAACGGCCTCATCACCGAGGATGGCAACACCAACCTGGCAGTGCACTCATCACGGGAGGCTTTTCCCTGGCGGGGGACGGTGCTGGCAGTGCATGTCGTGCGTCTGCTCTCGGTGCTCATGGGGGCGGGCACAGTGCTGCTCACCTACCTCATCGCCAAAGAACTCCTCCCCCACCGCGAGGACGTAGCCCTGGGTGCGGCGGCAATCACCGCCTTTAACCCCATGTTCTGCTTCATAAGCGGCGCGGTGAACAACGACAACCTGGCCATGCTCCTGTGCTCGCTGGTCCTGTGGCAACTGATACGCCTGGTCAAGATGCAAATCCCAAATCCCAAATCCCAAATCCCAAATCTACGCCAGGTCATTGGTCATTGGTCATTGCCAGGCATTGTGCTGGGACTGGCAGTGTTGACCAAAGAGAGTGCCCTGGGCCTATTGCCCCTCACCGCGTTAGCGATAAGCTACGTATCCTGGCGGCGGCGCTCGTGGCGAACGTTTTTCGCCGGGGGGATCATCACCGCCGGGCTGGTGATTCTCATCGCCGGATGGTGGTACTGGCGCAACCAGGTGCTCTACGGCGACTGGCTGGGCCTGGAGACGTTCATTGCCATCCTGGGCAAGCGGGCCGCCCCGGCCACCTTGCGCCAACTGTGGGGCGAGCGGGTGGGTTTCATGATGGCCTACTGGGGACTGTTCGGCGGGGTGAACGTGCCCCTGCCCGGCTGGGTCTACGATGTGCTCAACGGCGTGGTCGTGGTCGCCGCTGCCGGTCTGATAGCCTGGCTCATCCGGCTTATGGTGCATTATTTGCGGTCGCGCAACCTGAAACCTGAAATCTGGAACCCGGATCTCGTGGCCGGATACCTGCTCCTGCTCGCCTGGCCGGCTATCGTTGTCGTCTCCTGGAGCCGCTGGGCGACGGTGACCTGGTCGTCGCAGGGGCGGCTGGTCTTCTCGGCGATCTCCGCCTGGTCGGTGCTGACCGCGCTGGGTCTGGCTGCCTGGCTCCCACAACGCTGGACGCGGGTGCTGTTGGCCCTGGTCGGCGCGTTCATGCTCGTCGTCGCTGCCGCGGCCCCGTT
>JAGGZG010000214.1 GCA_021162125.1 Anaerolineae bacterium | reverse complement strand
GAGGCAGCTTCGATCACCTCCCAGAAGTCAATCCCCATCCGCTCGGAGAGCAGGGCCAGCTCGTTCACCAGGGCGATGTTCACGCTGCGGAAGATATTCTCCAGCAGTTTGGTCATCTCCGCCGCCCGTGGGGTGGAGACCACGTGCACCTGGCTGAACAGGCGGGACAGCAGCGCGCGGGCCAGATCGGTACAGCGTGGAGTGAGGCCGCCGACCACCTTGGGGGTGTTGTGCACGCCGTGGGTTTTGTCGCCCGGATTGATCCGCTCCGGCGAGAAGGCCAGATGAAAATCCTGACCCGCTTTCAGCCCGCTCCGCTCCAGGATGGGGAGCACCACCTCCTCAGTCGTGCCCGGGTAGGTCGTGCTTTGCAGGATGATGAGCTGACCCACTTGCAGGCGAGGGACAATGCCCTCCGCTGCGCTGATGACGAAGCTCAGGTCAGGAGCTTTCATCGCGTCGAAAGGGGTGGGCACGCAGATGAACACCACGTCCACCTGGCGCAGAACGTCGTAATCACTGGTCGCCGTCAACGTCCCATTGGCTACCAGGGTGGCCACGTCATCGCTCTCTACGTCCCCGATGTAACTTTTGCCCTGTTGTAGGGCTGTGATCTTGCCTTCGTCCACGTCCAGGCCGACTACGGGAAAGCCCACGCGGGCGAAGCCGACGGCCAGGGGCAGCCCCACGTACCCCAGACCGAGCACGCACACTCGCGCTGTTCCCTCGTCAATCTTCGTTTGCAAGTTCACGTTACCTCTCCTCATTATGAGCCGTGTTCCGTGTTCCGTTTTCCCATCACGCACCACGCACTACGTGTTCGCCTCGCTCCGTTTTTACAAAACCGAATTGAGCTTGTCATTCCATGCGTGTTTTGCCTGAAAGGTCAACTTGTTCCAGCTTCCACAGGGCGTACAGGCCCACCAACGCCACCGTCGCGCCCACGACGTATCCCTCGACCACGGTGGCCTGGGTGAGAAAGATAGCGATCACCCCCAGAGCTCCGCCCACCAGGTAGAGGGCCATCACCGCCTCCCGCTGGGTGAAGCCCAGCATTACCAGCCGGTGCGAGGTGTGGTCCTTGCCGGCAGCGGTGAGCGGGTTGAGCCCTCGCCGCAGGCGGGAGACCACCACCAGCGTGGTATCGAAGATGGGCAGGGCCAGCGTCATCACCGGCACCATCCAGGTGACGATGTCCACGTTGGCCGGGAAACGCAGTTTGATGCCTACCGCCGCCAGCATGAAGCCCAGGAACAGTGCGCCGGTATCGCCCATGAAGATGCTGGCCGGATTGAAGTTGTAGATCAGGAACCCCAGGCAAGCCCCCAGCAGAGCTGCGGCCAGCGCGCCTACCAGGTATTGCCCGTTCATCGCTGCCAGCAGCACGAAAAATGCGGCGGCGATGGCCCCCACCCCGCCGGCAAGCCCGTCCATGTTGTCCATGAGGTTCAGCGCGTTGGTGATACCCACCAGCCAGAGGAGGGTTACCCCCACGTTTAAAGCTGGCCAGGGAAAAACGTGCACCTGCACGCCGGTGTAGACGAGCACCAGCGCAGCGAGTGTCTGACCGGCCAGCTTGAGCAGAGGGTGCAATCCCCAGCGGTCGTCCCACAGCCCGAAGAACGAGACCAGGGTCGCGCCGAGAAGGATGCTGACCAGCTCGTGGATGTTGTAGCGCGTCCCCAGCAACAGCAGGGCCAGGATGAACGCGCCGTAGATGGCCGCTCCGCCCAGGCGGGGCATGGGCCGGCGGTGTACTTTGCGGGAGCTGGGTTGATCCATCACCCCTAACCAGGGCGCAGCGCGGCGCATCACCGGCGTCGCACCTACGGCGAACACCAGGGCACAGCCAAAAACGAGCATGTAGATGCTTCCCCCATTACCCACCGGCCGCTCCTTTCTGCTGCTGTTCCAGTTGAGTGATGAGCGCTTGCAGTGCCGGTTTGTCCGCGTCCGGTGCCAAGTTCAGGGCGATCTGAGCTTCTTGCAATGCCTCGTCGTACCGCTTGGCCGATTGGTAGAGGATGGCCAGGTTCTTGTGACTGTTGTAGTCGTTGGGCACCAGGGCGATCACCGCTTTGTTTTCGGCGATGGCTTCCTCGGTGCGACCCTGCATGGCGTAAGCATAGCCCAATGCGCTGTGGGCGACCACGTGATTGGGATCGAGGGCCAGCACCTTGAGGAAGGTTTGCGCAGCCAAGTCCCACTGGCTCTGCTTGAGGTAAATCTGCCCCTCCGAGATGTAGTTCTGGATCAGGGTTTCCTCCTCGCCGGACCCGCCTTTGGCCTGCAACTGGGCGATGAAGTTCTGCAGGGCCTGCTTCTCGGATTCCGGGGCCAGGCTGAGCGCCACCTGTGCTTCGGCCAGGGCCTCGTCCAGGCGGCCCTGCTGTTGGTAGAACAGCGCCAGGTTTTTGTGCGCGTTGTAGTCCTGGGGGGAAAGCTTGACCACGGCCAGGTTCTCGCGGATGGCGTCCTCAATCCGTCCTTGCTGAGCGTAGATGTAGCCCAGTACCGAGTGCGCCTGGGGGATGTCGGGCTGCAGGGCCAGTGCTTTCTGGTAGGCGTCGGCTGCCAGGTCGAGTTGCTGGGTGGCCATGTAGGCGTCGCCCAGCGAGAGGTAGGTCTGTGGGAACTCAGTATCCAGAGTCAGGGAGTGTTGGTATTTCTCGATGGCCGACTGGTAGTCCCCGAGGACGAAGTAGACCAATCCCCACTCATCCCAGAGTTGAGCGTTGTGCGGGCTGAGCGAGGTGGCCTGTTCGTAATACTTGAGCGCGGTGCGAATCTTCTCCGTCCGCTGTTCGGGATCGGGCACTAACTCCGCCCAGGTGCGGTACAGCCGGCCCAGGTTGGCGGTGTGGTCGGTATTGAGCGGGTTGATCTGCCGCGCACGTTCCAGCACCAGGCGGCTGCACTCCAGCAGGTCGCTTTTGCCCAGTTGGGAGATATCGCGAGGGGCCAGGTTTATCACCTTCTCCACGGTCAATGGATAAGGCCACACGCTCTGGTACACTGGCACGCTCTTGGCTTTCTCCAGGAAAGCTGAGCCCAGGAAGAGATAGTAGTAGTCCTCTTTGGGGGCCAGCTTAACCGCTTTTTGGTGGAGAATGATGCTGGCGTCCCACATCTGCCGGTTGTGGTACGGTTCCGCCTGTTTGAAATAAGTGTCGGCGACGATCACGTTGAGGTTGGTGGTGACGATCAAATATATAGTGACCACTGCCAGCAGGGGATAGAGCCACCAGTTACCCGGCCGGACGAAGGGGCCGGCGACTGGCTCACGCCGTGGCAGCGCTGCCGCCAGCACTCCCAACAAGGTGAATAACAGCACGTAATAGAGGGGCAGGATGCTGGCCACCAGGCTGGCGAGTTTCATGAGCTGACTCTGGCCGGTGACTGCCGCCAGCCGCGAGGCGAGGATGAAGGCCGCGACCAGCCACAGGCTGGCCGCCAGGGCCACCGTCACCAGCGTTGCTTTCCACCACGATGCTCCCTCGTGGGTAAAAGTCCCCTGTTTGCTCAACTCGGCGACCGTGATGGCCGTGCTCAGCGCGATCGTGATCAGGAAAAGGAACAGCATGGCCGGCGAGGGAACGGGCTGGCCGGCTCGCAGGTGGGTGGTCAACGACGTTTTGATGATGCCCGCTGCACTGGAGAGACCCTGCTGGTTGGTGGTGAAATCGTAGCCCATTGTAGCCAGGATGACGGCCAGCGGCAGGGCGTAGCCCATCACCGGCCGCAGCCAGTGTCCCGCCCCGGGAGATCCGGTCAGTGGGGCTGGTTGGCCGCTGCGCTTCTTGCGCCGTTTCTTACGGCGTTTCTTGCGCTGTTCCTGGGGCTCCTCGGGCACTGCCGCCGCCATTTGCTCCGGCCTGAGCACGTGGGCGATGGTCACCATCAGCCCGGCGTAGACCCAGAAGTAGGTGCGCGTGGCGGCGATGGCGATCCCGAAGTGAATCTCCACGAAATGGGCCATTATCGCCGCGACCAGGGCGATGAGCAGTGTTTCGTACACCCCGCCGATGCGTTCTCCTCCTCGATGGTAGAAGAAGACGGCGTGGATGATGAGGTAAGCTCCCAGGCCAAGCGCGATCCCGAAGGGCAATCCCACGCCGATGAATTCCGGCCCCTTCCACAGCCCGAAGAAGGCCGCGCCGAAGACGCCACCCCCGATCCACAGCCCGATGAAGATGTTCCGTTGTAGGGCGTCGCCGATCAGTCCCAGCCACCGGAATCCGTAGTAGAACGCGCTGGCGAAGAGGAACATTTCTGCCAGGAATCCGAGCAGCCCGGTGATCACCAGCGCGTCGAAAGTCTCGTTGTGCGAGCGGTCCGGCGAGGCGTTGCGCGCCTCGACGTGGGCCAGGTCGGGCGGGTAGAAGCGGTTGTATGCCACCCACATGGACTCCGGCCCGTAGCCGATGAGTGGCCGTAGGAAGTGTAGTCTATCTATCCGCCCGTCGGGGAACTCCAGCGGGGGGTGGGGGCTGAGCAAGGCCACATCGCCCTCCCAGATCAGGATGCGTACCTTGCCTGTGCCCGATCCCGTCTCCAGCAGCGTGCCCAGCCGGCCGACGTAAGGCATCTTTTTGATGGGGGCCAGCGGCGTATTGGGCAGGTTCAGCACCACCAGAAAAGCCCCAATCACCACTGCCAGGGAAATGGCCGTCCACGCCACCCATCGTTGCCGCTTGGTCACACCCAGGGTGAGGACGAAGAAGAACAGCCCGGCAAATAACCCTAGCCAAGGGCCACGACTCTGGGTGAAGAAGATGCAGATAACCTGGATGGCCAGGGCGAAGATGTAGCACGCCCCCAGGATGACATCGGCGACGGCGCTTTGCTCCTCTTTGAGTATGGCCGTGAAAGTATCCACGATGCGGGCCAGGGTTAAAGGTGCGACCATAATCAAGTAGGCGGCTACGAAAATGGAGTTGCCCATGTTGGCCGCAACGCGGGTGACCACGTCACCGCCCCAGGGCAAGGGATCCAGTGCGTAGTGCTGGAGGATGCCGTACAGGGAGATGGGGACGCTGGTCAAGATGGCCGTGGTTACCAGGCGATTGATCTGCTCGCGGGTGCGCAGGTGCTGCAACATCAGGAAGAAGACGACGATGTACGAGAACGTGGTGTAGGTGCCCTGTAAGCGTTGGTACGATCCCAGCAGGCTGATGCGGGGGGTGATCGAGCCGATGGTACTCAGGACGTAGATCATCACCAGGAGCACGGTGGGCAGCACCAGCGGGGTATGGGCCATCCAGGCCCTGGCCCGTATCCAAAGGCCGGGGCGTGTCTCGTTTTCCTGCCCCTCTAGCTGCTTCACTCCCTGCTCGATTATTTTAACGAGCCAGGCGGTGATCATCACCAGGACGATGGAGCGCAGCAAGGTGAGCTTGTCCGGTTCGAAAACACGGCTGGAGTACACGTTGAAGAACAGCGGGACGACGATGATGGCCGTTAGCCATCCCGCCTCGATGATCTTATCGCAGAAGGCGCTCAGTTTCGTCTGCATCAATGTTCCTCCTGCTCGCCTTGTTGCCCCCGGAACCAATCCAGCGTTCGTTGCAATCCCTCTTCGAGCGGGGTCTGGGCCTCGAAGCCGAGCACTTCGCGCGCGCGGCGCACGTCCGGCACGCGGCGGCGGGTTTCCTCGAACTCCACTCCGTAGACTTGCGCGTAGGGGATGTGTTGTATTTCAGTTTGTGCCCCGGTGATCTTCAGCACCAGGCGAGCCAGTTCCAGGATCGAGGTCTCGCGGTTGGAGCCGATGTTGAATACCTGTCCCTCCGCTTCCGGCACGGTGGCGGCCATAATCGTGCCGCGCAAGGTGTCGTCTATGTAGGTGAAGCAGCGGGTTTGCAGCCCGTCGTCGAACACTGTGAGCGGCTCACCGCGCAGCGCCTGGCCGATGAACCTGGCGATCACGCTGCCGTATCCTTTTGGATCCAGACGCGGGCCGTAGGAATTGAAATAGCGCACCACCACCACCGGCAGGCCTTTACTGCCATACGCGAAGGCGAAGTACTCGTCAATCGCTTTGGAATCGGAGTACGACCAGCGCCCCACGCTGGTGGAGCCAAGCACACGGTCGTCGTCCTCGCTCAGGGGCACGCTGGTGGATTTGCCGTAAATCTCCGAGCTGGAGGCGATGAGCACCTTGCGCCAGTACTTGAAGGCCAGCTCCAGCACCGTCTCCGTACCCCGCACATTAACCGTGATCCCCCGCAGCGGGTCCTCGACCACGTATTTGACGCCCACCACCGCCGCCAGGTGGTAGATCATGTCCACCTGCCGGATCAGGCGCTCCATTGTAGTCGTGTTCAGGATGCTATCGTTGACGAAGTGAAATCGCTCCGAGCCCAGGTGGTGTCGGATGTTGGCGATTTTGCCTACGGACAGGTTGTCTATGACGTAGACCTGGTGGCCGTCGGCCATCAGCCGGTCCACCAGGTTCGAGCCGATGTATCCCGCGCCGCCGGTGACTAGAATTCTCAATGCTCGCTCTCCTCTGCTGTGGGGCGGGCATCCCTGCCCGCCATTTCGTGGCGAGCACGGTACCAGCCCTACATTTCCGCCAGAAGCTGGGTGTAGAGCCGCTCAACGTCGCTGAGCAGTCGTTCCACGCTAAAGCGGTCACGCACGGCCTCGCGTCCTGCGCGGCCCATCGTCCGCGCTTTCTCCTGGTCCCGCAGCAGAGCGACGACAGCCCGCGCCAGTTCCGCCGCGTCGCCAGGGGGGACCAGAGACCCGCACACGCCGTCGGTCACGATGTCTGGCACGCCGCCCACCGCCGTGGAAACTACCGGCACGCCGGCTGCCATGCCTTCGATGAGCGAGACGGGCGTGCCCTCGTTGCGCGAGGTGAGGGCCACCACGTCCAGGTCGGCGTAGATACGGGGCATGTCGGCCCTCCAGCCCAGGAAGAGCACCTGATCCGCCAGGCCCAACTAGCGCGCGCAAGCCTCCAGTTCGCCCCGCAGTTCGCCGTCGCCGACGATCAGGAAGCGGGTAGCTGGCTCTTCCTGGGCGATCAGGCGCGCTGCTTCCAGGAAGAGGTGGTGGTTCTTAACGGCGGTCAGGCGGGCGACGATGCCCACCAGCGGCGTATCGGCGGCCAGGCCGAGTTCGGTGCGCAGTTCGCCGCGGCGGGCCTGACAGTGGAGCAACCCGTCCAACTCGAAGCCCAGGGGTACGACGGCGATTTTCTCCGGCGGGGCGATGCCGTAGGTCGCCAGTTCCGCTCGCTGGCCCTCGCTCACGGTGACGATGCGGTCGCTCAGCCGGGCCAGCGCCCGCTCGATGCAGATGAACGCCTGCGTCTTCCGGGGGCCGAAGTAGCCGTGGAACACGTGCCCGTGGAAAGTGTGTATCACTATCGGCACTCCGGCCAGCCGTGCTGCCAGCCGGCCCACCGTGCCCGCCTTGGCCGTGTGCGTGTGGACGATGGCCGGGCGCCAACGGCGAAACAGGCGGTAGAGTGCCCACAGAGTCCGCAGGTCGCGCCACAGGTTGATCTCGCGTCCCAGGTCGGGGATGACCAGCGGCTGCACTCCTTTGGCCGCCGCCAGATCGCGCATATTGCCCTCGTGTGCAGCCTCCACGCCGGTGACCAGCAGCGACTCAAAGCGCGCCGGGTCCAGTCCCGCCGTCAGCAGGATGGTGTGGATGGCCGGTCCGCCGATGTTCAGGCGGGCGATCACCCGCGCCACCCTTATTTTATCCGTCCAATCGTTGGTATGCCACATCGTGTTTGTCAATGATCTCGATGGCATTCCGGTACGTGTGAGGAGTGTGAAAGCGGATTCCCATTATGCATTCTTTTGCCCACCAGTGAGCCGTGATGCGTGTTGCGTGTTCCGTCCCATCACGCAATACGCATCACGTAACACGGCCTGGAGGGTCAAAAGTGCACATTGGGCTTAGCTCTATTTTCACTGAACCAAATTGTGCTGAATATACCAGGCTACCGTGCGCCGCAACCCCTCCTCGAAGGGCACCTCGACCCGGTAGCCCAGTGCCTGTTGCGCCTTGCTGATGTCGGCCAGGGAATGCCGCACGTCGCCGGGCCGGGGGGCGGTGTGAACGGGTGTGACGTCTGTGCTCAGGATGTCTTTCAGGATGGCAAGTAATTCTAGCAGAGTGTAACGTTTTCCGCAGGCCACGTTAAACACCTGCCCGGCCACGCCTGGCGCGGTGGCGGCCAACAGATTGGCCTGTACGTTGTTGGTCACGTAGGTGAAATCGCGCGATTGCCGGCCATCCCCGTGCACGGTGGGCGGCTTCCCGCGCAGCAGAGCGGTGATGAAAATCGGGATCACCGCCGCGTACTGTGAGGTGGGGTCCTGGCGCGGGCCGAACACGTTGAAGTAGCGCAGGGAGACGGTCTCCAGGCCGTAGACCTCGGTGAAGGCCCGGCAGTAATGCTCCCCGGCCAGCTTGGATACTGCGTAGGGCGACTTGGGAGCAGGCTTCATGTCCTCGCGCTTGGGGAGGGTGGGGCTGTCACCGTAAACCGATGATGAGGAGGCGTACACCACCCGCCGCACGCCGGCGTCGCGCGCGGCTATCAGCAGATTGAGCGTGCCCACCACGTTGCAGGTATCACTCGCCAGTGGATCGTCCACCGAGCGGGCCACTGAGGCCAGGGCACCCTGGTGCAGGACGTAGTCTACGCCGGATACGGCGCGGCGTACCGCCGCCAGATCGCGCAGGTCGCCACGGATCAGTTCGATGGCCTGGCGCACCGGGGCCAGATTCGCCTCCTGGCCGGTGGAGAAGTTATCGAACACGCGCACCCGCTCGCCACGGCGGACCAGTTCAGCAACGATGTGGGAGCCGATGAAGCCGGCCCCGCCGGTTACCAAATAGAATGGCAATAGCCAACTCCCTTTTCCTAGCGCGGCCTCCGCTGCAAGCAATCTTTCGGACGCAGATAAACGCGGATGAACGCTGATTTTTGCCTTCTTACCCGCGAAAATCTGCGTGAATCTGCGTCCAAAAAATTCTCGCGGACAACGCAAGTGTTGGAGGGTAATTCTATAACACCAGACCGCCTTGGTGTGTAGATTATACCACATCCCTAGAACCGGAGCAACCATCGGCAGCTACAATGTGCAGAGGCTTTGCCAACGTGGGGGATGGTGGTATAATCTACAGTGGAGAAAAAAACAGGTCTTTGACAGGAGGATTAGATGGATAACGTGTATCGAGTCGCAGCTTCCGCTGTGGAACGGGGAGAGGCGGTGGCCCTGGCCACGATTGTACGTGTGGCCGGCTCAACCCCACGGGGAGTGGGTACCAAGATGCTGATCCGTGCCGATGGCGCCACGGAGGGCACCATCGGCGGCGGAGAACTGGAGGCACGAGTGGTCACTGCGGCGCGGGAGGCGCTGCGCACAGGCGAACCGCGTCTGGTTAGTTTTACTCTGCACGACGCGGAGGTCGGCGACCCGGGCATCTGCGGTGGCGAGGCCGACGTGTTCATTGACGTACTGCTCCCGCATCCCACGTTGCTGATCGTGGGCGCGGGACACGTGGCCGTGCCCGTAGCCGAGATAGGGGCGCTGCTGGGCTTCCGCACCGTGGTGCTCGACGACCGGGCGGAGTTCGCCAACGAGGAGCGTTTCCCCCGCGCGGACGAGCTGATCGTGGGCGACATCCCCGCCGAGTTGTCGCGGCTTCCGGTGAACGCCCAGACTCACGTGGTGATCGTCACCCGGGGGCACGCTCAGGACGAGGCTGCGTTGCAGGCGGTGCTGGACTCGCCGGCGGCCTACGTCGGTATGATCGGCAGCCGGCGCAAGGTGCGCACCGTGTTCGATCATCTGCGCGCGGCGGGGGTGAGTGAGGATGCCCTGGCCCGCGTGCGAGCGCCCATCGGATTGGACATCGGCGCGGAGACCCCGGCGGAGATCGCGGTTAGTATCATGGCGGAAATCGTGATGCTACATCGGGGCGGTCGGGGTGCCCCGTTGAAACTGGACAGTGGACAAGGTTGAGGCTATTGGACAACCAGATCAGCGACACCGCTCGCCGTCATCTGCGGCGCAATTTCCTGCTGGGGGTGTGGAACGGCATCCTGTTCAACCTGTCGGGCGCTCTGACTGAAACATCCCTGGTTCTGAGTTGGTTCGTCAGCCAGCTTACGGAATCGAATTTCCTCATCGGCCTGATAGGGCCCATCCGCGACGGATGCTGGTTCCTGCCCCAACTTTTGGTCTCTGGCTATCTCCAGCGCCGGCAGCGCAAGCTCCCCTTGTACATAGCCGTGGCGGTGGTGCGGGCTATCTCGTGGGGGGCGCTGGTCCTGTCCGTGTTGCTGGTGAAGGATCGCCGCCTGCTTCTGTTGCTTTTCTATCTGTTGCTCACCATCACCAGCCTGGGCGCAGGTTTCGCCGGCCTGTCTTTCATGGACATCGTGGGCAAGGCCATTCCCTCCACACGGCGCGGGTCGTTCTTCGCTGCGCGGTTTTTCTTCGGTGGCATAGCAGCCCTGGGAGGGAGCGCCCTGGTCGGCTATCTGCTGGGCGGGCGCAGTGGATTGGACTTTCCGACCAACTACGCCGTGCTGATGTTCGCCTCTTTTATCACCATCAGCCTGGCGATGGGCACCTTCGCATTGGTGGTCGAGCCGGTGGAAGCGGTCAATCGCGAGCGCGTGTCACTGGTCCGCCAGTTACGGCGGGCCATGGACCTGCCCCGTCAGGACGCGAACTTCCGCCATTTCCTGGCGATGCGTCTCTGCCTGATGGTCGCCCAGGTTTCCACGCCATTTTACATTGTGTACGCCCGGCGGGCTTTTCAGGTGCCGGCCAGCATGTTGGGCGTGTACCAGACCGGTCTGACGCTGGCCAGCGTGGTCTCTAACCTGGCGTGGGGGCGGATCAGCGATCAATGGGGCAATCGCCGCCTGGTGCGTATCTCCAACCTGGTGGGCATGGCCATGCCCGTCGCGGCCTTGGCGATGGGCCCCCTGGAGAGGATCATGCCGTCGCTGAATGAGGTGATTCCCTATCTGTTCGCTGCGATTTTTGTGCTGCTGGGCAGTTATCGGACCGGGACCGCGATTGGGAACGTCAATTATCTGCTGGACATCGCCCCGGCTGAGAATCGCCCGTTGTACATCGGTTTCGCCAACACAGTCCTCGGCGTGGCGATGTTTGCCTCGGCGATGGGCGGGCTGGTCGTGGATTTGGCAGGTTTTGCCGTGCTCTTCTGGCTGGCGCTGATCTTCTACGGTATGGCTTTTCTGCTGAGCTGTCGCCTGCGCGAACCGCGCGCCGCGTGACGGCAAGGGGGATGGGGTGGGCCAGATGCAATCCATTGGCCTTTACGTGCACATTCCCTTCTGCGTGAGAAAGTGTGCTTACTGCGATTTCAACTCCTACGCCGGGCTGGAGCCGTTGTTCGCACCCTACGTTCGTGCCCTGGCGGGGGAGATGCGATCCCGACTTGCCGATCAAGGGCCGCTGCACGTGCGCACGCTTTACGTTGGCGGGGGCACGCCCACCGCGCTGCCGCTGTCCCTGCTGGGCGACGTACTGTCGGCGTGCCATGCCAATTTCGACGTGGCAGCCAGCGCCGAGGTAACTGTGGAGGCCAATCCGGGCACGGTGGACGAGGGCTACCTGGCCGGCCTGCTGGCGGCGGGCGTCAGCCGGCTCAGCCTGGGCGTGCAGAGCTTCGACGACGGCGAATTGCAGCTCCTGGGCCGTCTCCACGACGCGGGCCAGGCGCGGCAGGCTTATCGCCAGGCACGCGCGGCCGGCTTCCACAATGTCAACCTGGACCTGATCTTCGGCCTGCCGGGGCAGACGGTGGCCAGGTGGCGGGCGACGTTGCAACAGGCGCTGGCCCTCGGCCCGGAACACCTGTCGCTGTATGCGCTGACCCTCGAGGAGCACACTCCACTGGCCGGGCGCATCGCCCGTGGGGAACTGCCTGCCCCGGATGACGATTTGGCCGCCGAGATGTACGAGCTGGCCGAGGCGGAGTTGGCGCGCGCCGGTTACGTCCATTACGAAATCTCCAACTGGGCGCGGCCTGGCTTCGAGTGCCGGCACAATCTGATTTACTGGCGCAACCAGCCCTACCTGGGTCTGGGCGCTGGGGCCCATTCCTGGTTCGCCGGACGCAGGTGGGCCAATGTGTGCCTGCCCCGGATCTACGTTGAGGAGATGGCGCGTGGCCACCTGCCGGTCGCGGAGAGCGAGGAGATTAGTCCGGCTCTGGAGATGGCGGAGACGGCCATCCTCGGCCTGCGGCTGGTGGAGGAGGGCGTAGACCTGGGAGCTTTTCGCGCTCGATTCGGGGCCGAGTTCACAGATGTCTACGGGCGCGAGGTGGAGGAACTGGTAGACCTCGGTCTGCTGGAGGCGTCTACGGGCCGGGTGCGGCTCACGCGGCGAGGACGGCTGTTGGGCAATCAGGTCTTCCAGCGATTCCTGCCCGGTAAGCCCAACGTGAGAACATCACATCGCGAAATCAGGATGTCTCGCGCAACACGCACCACGCAACACGCAACACGTTCCGGCAAAACCTGATTGCGCTCCCTACGAATTCACGAAAGGAGTAACCATGTCTCGAGAAGTTATCTCTACTTCCAAAGCCCCG